>NZ_JBEZJP010000041.1:0-32303 GCF_040653175.1 Actinomadura sp. NPDC048032 | reverse complement strand
GACGCTGTCCGGCGGGCTGACCTACTCGGCGCCGACGGGTGACGAGCAGCTCGTCTCAACGCTGGCGCGAAAGTGGAAGCTCAACGTGAACCCGGCGATCCGCCGGGTGGCGGCGACGCCGTCCAGGCGGGGCATGCGGACGTCCATGAGCACCACGTCGGGCCGCAGCTCCTCGGCCAGCTCCACGGCCCGCGCCCCGTCGGCGGCCTCGCCGACCACCCGCACGTCCGGCGCGGCCCCGAGGATCAGCACCAGCCCCGCCCGCACCGCCGCCTGGTCGTCGGCGACCAGCACGTCGATCACGCCGTCCCGGCCGGCGCTCACGCCGCCCCGCCCAGCGAGTCGAGGGGCAGCTCGGCGTGCACCCGCCAGCGGCCGCCGTCCGGCCCGGCGGCGAACCTCCCGGCCAGCATCACGGCGCGCTCGCGCATCCCGACCAGCCCGCTGCCGGTGCCGGGCAGCCGGGAGCCGTCCCGGCCGAGCGGGCTCAGCACGTCGATCACCACGTGGCCGCCCGTGTACTCCACCCGCACGTCGGCGCGCCCCGACCCGGCGTGCTTCAGCGCGTTCGTCAGCGACTCCTGGACGATCCGGTAGGCGGCCAGCTCCACCGCCGCCGGCAGCTCCGGCGGCTCCCCGGCGACCTCCAGCCGCGCCGACAGGTCGGACCGCGCGGTGTGCCGGACGAGCCGGTCGAGCTCCGCCAGCCGCGGCCGGGCCGCCGGATCCGCGCCGTCGCCCTCGCGCAGCAGCCCGATCATCCGCCGCATCTCGGCGAGCCCCTGGACGCTGTTCTCCCGGATGACCTCCATCGCCCGGTCCACCCCCTCCCGGTCCAGGCCCCGCACCTTCAGCACGGCCGAGGAGTGCAGCGCCACCGCGCTCAGATGGTTGGCGATCACGTCGTGCAGCTCGCGGGCCATCCGGGCGCGCTCGGCGGTCACGGCGGCCCGCCGGTCCAGCTCGGCCAGCCGCGCCACCTGCTCGGCGCGCTCCCGCTCGGCCTCGGCCCGCGCCCGCTCGGCCTCGGCGCGGGACCGGTGCTCGCGCACCGCCATCGCGGTCAGCACCGGCGTCACCCACACCACCCCGGCGACCGACGCGCCGAGCACGCCGACCGCGACGCCGCGCACCGCCGCCGCCGCGGCGACCGCCACCGCCGCGCTCCCCGCGAGCGTCGCCCCGAGCAGCCACTCCGCCGTCCGGCGCCGGCCGTACAGGCTCGCCGCGTACAGCGCGTCCCCGTAGATCATCGCGGTGGCGAGGCTCGGCCCGAACGCGACGTCGGCGACGTTGAACGGCGTCGCCAGGAGCAGGCCCGTGAGCGGGGCCGTCCGCCGCAGGAGCATCGTCGCGCACAGCCCGACCAGCGGGACGAGGCGCAGCCGGAACGAAGGGTCCCAGCCGTCGGACCACACGGTGTGCCCGTGCGCCGCCAGCACCACCAGGCCGCCCGCGAGCGCGGCGGCGGCCAGCAGCGCGTCCTGGCGGGTGGTGAGACGTCGGAGCCTGTGCACGGGTCCATCTCAGCATCCCGCCCGGGGTGTCTCGTCCGTCCGGGTGAGGAGCGCGCGTACATCCTTCGGACGACCCGCGGAACCTCATCGCAGACGACGATTCGCCCTCGCCCCGGGGCGGACGATGGGAATCCCGGCCGTCGAGAAGGGATTCCACGTGCTGCTAGCGGTGATCGCCGGATGCGAGATCGGCTTCTGGGTGCTCCTCGCCGCGGGCCTCCTCGCCCGCTACGCGCTGCGCCTGCGCCGCACCGGAGCGGTGCTCCTGCTGAGCGTCCCGCTGGTGGATCTGGTTCTGCTGGCCGCCACGGCGGTCGACCTGCGCGGCGGCGCGACCGCCGGCGGCGCCCACGGGCTGTCGGCCGCCTACCTCGGCTACTCGGTCGCGTTCGGCCACAGTATGGTCCGGTGGGCGGACGAGCGCTTCGCCCACCGCTTCGCCGGCGGCCCGCCGCCCACCCGCGGTCCGAGGTACGGGGCGGCGCGGGTCCGCCACGAGTGGCGCGAGTTCGGCAAGGCCGCGCTCGCCACGGCCATCGCCTGCGCCCTGCTCCTGGCGATGATCGCCCTGGTCGGCGACGCCGACCGCACGCGGGCCCTGGACGCCTGGCTGGGCCGCCTCGGGTTCGTCCTGGCGGTCTGGGCCCTGTGGCCCGTCACGACCACCCTCTGGCCGCCCAGGCCGCGGGACGGCGCCGCCCGGGACGCGTGAGGCCGCGTCCCGGGCGGGACGCGGCCTCAGGGCGCGGCGCGGGTCAGACGTTGAAGCCGAGGGCGCGGAGCTGGTCGCGGCCCTCGTCGGTGATCTTGTCGGGGCCCCACGGCGGGAGCCAGACCCAGTTGATCTTGACGTCCTTGGCCAGGCCCTCCAGCGCGCTGTGGGCCTGGTCCTCGATCACGTCGGTGAGCGGGCAGGCGGCGCTGGTGAGCGTCATGTCCAGGGTCGCGACCTCGTCGGTCAGGTCGACGCCGTACACCAGGCCGAGGTCGACCACGTTGATGCCGAGCTCGGGGTCGACGACGTCCTTGAGGGCCTCCAGGATCTCCTCCTCCTGGGGGGAGGCGGCGGTCGCGGGAGCCTCGGCGTCGGGCGCCTCCTGGGCGGGCGTGTCGGTCGCGGGCGTGTCGGTCATGATGCCTCTCCGAGTGCGCGGGCGGTCGCGTCCTTCCACGCCATCCAGGCGAGCAGGGCGCATTTGATCCGGGCGGGGTACTTCGAGACCCCGGCGAAGGCGACGGCGTCCTCCAGGACGTCCTCGTCGGGCGCGACGTCCTGGCCGCGGGACTGCATCAGCGCCAGGAACTCCTCGCCGACCGCCATCCCCTCCTTGACGGACTTGCCGATCAGCAGGTCGGACATCACCGATGCGCTGGCCTGGCTGATCGAGCAGCCCATGGCGTCGTAGGACACGTCGGCGACCGTGGCGTCCTGACCCTCGCCCTCCAGGTGGACGCGCAGCGTCACCTCGTCGCCGCACGTGGGGTTGACGTGGTGCGCCTCCCCCTCGAACGGCTCCCGCAGCCCCTTGTGCAGGGGGTTGCGGTAGTGGTCCAGGATGACCTCCTGGTACATCGCCTCCAGCTGCATGGCGTCCTTTCCAAGCCTTTCTCGCTACAACCCGGGCGTGGCAGGGCGTGTTCCTCAGGCGGTGCCGAAGAACTTCTGCGCCTGCCTTACCCCGTCGGCGAGCGCGTCCACGTCGCCGAGGGTGTTGTAGAGGTAGAACGTCGCGCGGGTGGTCGCCGGGATGCCGAAGCGGCGGCAGATCGGCCACGCGCAGTGGTGGCCGACGCGGACCTCGACGCCCAGCTCGTCCAGGACCTGCCCGACGTCGTGCGGGTGGATGCCGTCGACGGTGAACGAGACGGCGCCGCCGCGGGCCTCGGTGGTGCCGGGGCCGATGACGCGGACGCCGGAGATCTCGCCGAGCCGCTCCAGCGAGTAGCCGACCAGGGCCTCCTCGTGGGCGTGCACGCGGTCCATGCCGAGATCGGCGAGGTAGTCGCAGGCCACGCCCAGCCCGACCGCCTGCGCGGTCATCGGCACGCCCGCCTCGAACCGCTGCGGCGGCGGCATGAACGTGGTCTCCTCCATGTGGACGACCTCGATCATGGAGCCGCCGGTGATGAACGGCGGCATGGCCGCGAGCAGCTCGCCGCGCCCCCACAGCACGCCGATGCCGGTCGGGCCGAGCATCTTGTGCCCGGAGAACACCAGGAAGTCGGCGCCGAGCCGGGCCACGTCCACGGGCTGGTGCGGCACCGACTGCGCGGCGTCCAGCAGGACGAGCGCGCCGACGGCGTGGGCGCGCTCCACGATCCGCTCGATCGGCGGAACGGTCCCGAGGACGTTCGACTGGTGCGTCAGCGCGACGATCTTCGTGCGCTCGTTGACGATGCCGTCGAGGTCGTCCAGGTCGAGGCGGCCCTCGTCGGTGATGCCGAACCAGCGCAGGGTCGCGCCCGTCCGCCGGCACAGCTGCTGCCACGGGACGAGGTTGGCGTGGTGCTCCATCTCCGAGACCACGATCTCGTCGCCGGGGCCGACGGCGAACCGCTCGGCCTCCGGGCCGGCGGTGGCCGCGTTGCTCATCGCGTAGGCGACCAGATTGATGCCCTCGGTGGCGTTCTTCGTGAACACGATCTCGGAGGGCGCGGCGCCGACGAACCTGGCGATCGAGGCGCGGGCGTTCTCGTAGGCCTCCGTCGCCTCCTCGGCGAGCAGGTGGGCCCCGCGGTGCGGCGCCGCGTTGTGCCGCTCGTAGAACTCCCGCTCGGCGTCCAGCACCCGGAGGGGCTTCTGCGACGTCGCCCCCGAGTCGAGGTACACCAGCGGGCGCCCGCCGCGGACCGTGCGCTGCAGCAGCGGGAAGTCCTTCTTCAGCTCCTCGGGCAGAAGGCTCCCTGTTCCGCTCATAGGGACGCGCCCGCCTTCACGTACTTCTCGTAGCCCTCGTTCTCCAGCTCGTCGGCCAGCTCGGGCCCGCCCTCGGCGACGACGCGGCCGGCGGCGAACACGTGCACGAAGTCGGGCTTCACGTAGCGCAGGATGCGCGTGTAGTGCGTGATGAGCAGGACGCCGGTGTCGCCGGAGGCGAACCGGTTGACGCCCTCGGAGACGACCTTCAGAGCGTCGACGTCGAGGCCGGAGTCGGTCTCGTCCAGCACGGCGACCTTCGGCTTCAGCATCTCCAGCTGGAGGATCTCGTGCCGCTTCTTCTCGCCGCCGGAGAAGCCCTCGTTCAGGCTGCGCTGCGCGAACGCCGGGTCGATGGACAGGGCGTCCATCGCGGCCTTCATCTCCTTGGAGAACTCGCGCAGCTTCGGGGCCTCGCCGCGCACGGCGGTGACGGCCGAGCGCAGGAAGTTGGACACCGAGACGCCGGGCACCTCGACCGGGTACTGCATCGCCAGGAACAGCCCGGCGCGGGCGCGCTCGTCGACCGACATGGCCAGGACGTCCTCGCCGTCGAGCGTGACGGAGCCGGACGTCACCTCGTACTTCGGGTGGCCGGCGACCGCGTAGGCCAGGGTGGACTTGCCGGAGCCGTTCGGCCCCATGATGGCGTGGGTCTCGCCGGCCTTCACGGTCAGGTCGACCCCGCGCAGGATCTCCTTCGCGCCGTCGGAGCCGTCGCCGACGGAGACGTGGAGGTCGCGGATCTCAAGCGTGGCCATAGTGCGTGTAGTCCTTCGTCGTGCGGTCAGTCGTCGCCGGCGAGCGAGACGTAGACCTCGCCGTCCTCGACCCTGACCTTGTAGGTGGCGACCGGCTGCGTGGCCGGCGGGTTGGTGGGCTTGCCGCTGCGCAGGTCGAAGCAGGATCCGTGCAGCCAGCACTCGATGGTGCCGTTGTAGACCTCGCCCTCGGAGAGCGAGACCTCGGCGTGCGAGCAGATGTCGTTCAGAGCGAACACGTCGGCACCGCTCCGCGCGACGACGACGGGCGTGCCGTCGACCTCGACGCCGAGCGCGCCGTCGGCGGGGACCTCGTCCAGCGCGCACACCTTCACGTAGGTCACCTGGCCGCTCCCCGGTCCAGTTCCGCCTCGATCGCCTCGCGCACCTTCTCGCGCACCTCGGCGACCTCGATGCGTTCCACGAGCTGGCCGAGGAACCCCCGGACCACCATGCGGCGCGCATCGTCGAAGGAGATGCCCCGCGCCTGGAGGTAGAACAGGTGCTCGTCGTCCAGCCGGCCGGAAGCCGAGGCGTGCCCCGCGCCGGCGACCTCGCCGGTGAGGATCTCCAGGTTCGGCACGGAGTCGACCCGCGTCCCGTCGGTGAGGACGAGGTTGCGGTTCAGCTCGTAGGTGTCGGTGCCCTCCGCCTCCGCGCGGATGATCACGTCGCCGATCCAGACGGCGTGCGCGTCCCGGTCCTGCAGGGCGCCGCGGTAGTCGACGCGGCTGCGGCAGTGCGGGACGGCGTGGTCGACCAGGAGGCGGTGCTCCAGGTGCTGGCCGCCGTCGACGAAGTACACCCCGTACAGCTCCGCGTCGCCGCCGGGCCCCTCGTAGGCGACGGACGGGGAGATCCGCACCACGTCGCCGCCGAGCGAGACGTTGTGCGAGAGGAACCGGGCGTCGCGGCCGAGCCGGGCGTGCTGGTGGGAGACGTGGACGCCGTCGTCGGCCCAGTCCTGGAGGCTGATCACCGACAGCCGGGCGCCGTCGCCGACGACGAACTCGACGTTGTCGGCGTAGGTCGCCGACCCCCGGTGCGCCAGCACGACGGTGGCCTCGGCGAACGGCTCCAGGACGATCGTGATGTGCCCGTAGGCGGCGGCCGAGGCGTCCTCGCCGCGCAGCCGCAGCACGGTCGGCACGGAGGCCGCGGTCTCCTTCGGGACGGTCACGACCGTGGCCTGGGCGAAGGAGGTCCACGCCTGGGCGCTGACCCGGTCGGTGGGGACGTAGGCCCTGCCGAGGCGCTCGTCGTCGCGGCCGACCGTCTCGACGGTCACCTCCGGCGCCGCCTCGACCTCCACCAGGACCTTGCCGCCCTCCTCGGCCGTGCCGTTGTGCAGGCCGCGCAGGCGGCGCAGCGGGGTGAACCGCCACTCCTCCTCGCGCCCCGTGGGCACGTCGAAGTCGGCGACGTCGTAGGACGCCTTCTCGTGCAGCGTCGAGAGAGGCTTCTGCTCGAGCCCCATCAGCCGACGGCTCCTTCCATCTGCAGCTCGATGAGCCGGTTCAGCTCCAGGGCGTACTCCATCGGCAGCTCGCGCGCGATCGGCTCGACGAAGCCGCGCACGATCATCGCCATCGCCTCGTCCTCGGTGAGGCCGCGGCTCATCAGGTAGAACAGCTGCTGCTCGGACACCTTGGAGACGGTCGCCTCGTGGCCCATCTCCACGTCGTCCTCGCGGACGTCGACGTAGGGGTAGGTGTCGGACCGGCTGATCTGGTCGACCAGCAGCGCGTCGCACTTGACCGTGGACTTGCTGTGCTCGGCGCCCTCCTGGATCTGCACCAGCCCGCGGTAGGACGTGCGGCCTCCGCCGCGCGCCACCGACTTGGAGATGATGCTGCTGGAGGTGTTCGGCGCGGCGTGCACCATCTTCGCGCCGGCGTCCTGGTGCTGGTCCTCGCCCGCGAAGGCGATCGACAGGGTCTCGCCCTTGGCGTGCTCGCCGAGCAGGTAGATCGCCGGGTACTTCATGGTGACCTTGGAGCCGATGTTGCCGTCGACCCACTCCATGGTGGCGCCCTCGTAGGCGACGGCGCGCTTGGTCACCAGGTTGTAGACGTTGTTGGACCAGTTCTGGATCGTCGTGTAGCGGACGCGGGCGTCCTTCTTCACGACGATCTCCACGACGGCCGAGTGCAGCGAGTCGGACTTGTAGATCGGAGCGGTGCAGCCCTCGACGTAGTGCACGTAGGAGCCCTCGTCCGCGATGATCAGCGTCCGCTCGAACTGGCCCATGTTCTCGGTGTTGATCCGGAAGTAGGCCTGGAGCGGGATCTCCACGTGCACGCCCGGCGGGACGTAGATGAACGAGCCGCCCGACCACACGGCGGTGTTGAGCGCGGCGAACTTGTTGTCGCCGACCGGGATCACCGAGCCGAAGTACTCCTGGAAGATCTCCGGGTGCTCGCGCAGGCCGGTGTCGGTGTCGACGAAGATGACACCCTTCTCCTCAAGGTCCTCGCGGATCTTGTGGTAGACGACCTCCGACTCGTACTGGGCGGCGACGCCGGCGATGAGGCGCTGCTTCTCCGCCTCGGGGATGCCGAGCTTGTCGTAGGTGTTCTTGATGTCCTCGGGAAGCTCCTCCCAGGACGTGGCCTGCTGCTCGGTCGAGCGCACGAAGTACTTGATGTTCTCGAAGTCGATGCCCGTCAGGTCCGAGCCCCAGGTGGGCATCGGCTTCTTGCGGAACAGCCGCAGCCCCTTGAGGCGCAGGTCGAGCATCCACTCAGGCTCGTTCTTCTTGGCCGAGATGTCGCGGACGACGTCCTCGTTCAGACCGCGCCGCGCCGAGGCGCCGGCGGCGTCCGAGTCGGCCCAGCCGAACTTGTACCTGTCGAGCCCTTCGAGCTCCGGGTGGGCTGCCGTAGTCATAGGGAGGTCCCTCCGGACTCCTCGTCACTGGTCAGATGCGTGCCGGCGGACGCCCCCGCGTCCGCCGTGTCCCCGCCAGGGGCGGCGTGCGCGGCGCGGGCGCCGCCCTCGCCGGTGTCGCCGGTCCCGCAGAGCGAGCGGGAACTGACGTGGGTGGTGCAGATGCCGTCGCCGTGCGCGATCGTGGCGAGCCGCTGCACGGGAGTGCCCAGCAGCCGGCTGAACGCCTCGGTCTCGGCCTCGCACAGCTGCGGGAACTCCGCGGCGACGTGCGCGACCGGGCAGTGGTGCTGGCACAACTGCTCGCCGCCGCCCGGCTGGGGCGCCTTGGCGGCGGCGGCCGCGTAGCCGTCCCCCGACAGGGCCTCGGCGAGCGTGCGGACCCGCTGGTGGGGCGGCGCGTCCTGCACGACGGGCCGGTACCGGCGCTCCAGGTCGGCGATCTGCCGCCGGGCGAACTCGGCGACCGCGTGGTCGCCGGCCGTCTCGGCGAGGAACCGCAGAGCGCTGGTGGCCAGGTCGTCGTAGGCGTGCACGAAGGCGCTGCGCCCGGCGTCGGTGATGGCGAACCACTTGGCCGGACGGCCCCGGCCGCGCCGGGACTGCGGCACCCGCGCCTGGCGAATCTCGATCATGCCCTCGGCCAGCAGCGCGTCCAGGTGCCGCCGGATCGCCGCCGGCGTGAGGCCGACGCGCTCCCCCAGCGTGGACGCGGTGACCGGGCCGTGTTCGAGGATCAGCCTGGCCACCCGGGCGCGGGTGTCGCGCTCGGGCTGGCCGGACGGCACGCCTACGGGGCGCACGGCGGCGCCCCCGGTGCTCGTCTGATCCTCGCCCACGTTTTTCACAACATCAGTGTGCCGTAATTACTTCCCGCGAAACACCGGAACGCCGATGTCGTAGCTCACGCAGGTAAGCCTTACCTAAGTCTGGTCGTCCTCGCTGGAGGTGGCCTCGCCCCCGCCCGCGCCGATCCCGCGCGGCAGCACCAGCACCGGGCACGGCGCGGCCCGCACGATCTTGCCGGAGCCCTCCCCGAGGAACACCTTGCGCAGCGGTCCGTGGCGGCCGGGCAGGCAGGCGACGATCTCCCCCGGCAGCATATCGACGGCGCCGAGCGTGGCGGCGACCCCGGTCCCGACCTCCGCGAGCCGCTCCACCGGCATCCCGTCCCCCAGGCGCGCCCCGAGCAGGCCCGCGGCCTCCCGCAGGTCCTCGTCGGCCTGGGCGACCTGGCGGTCCAGCGCGCCGCCGACGCCGCCGAACCTGGCCGCGACGGCGGCCGGGCGCAGCACCAGCGTCAGCAGCCGCATCGGCAGCCCCAGCTTCCGCGCGAGCGCCGCGGCGGCCAGCAGCGGGCCCTCGACGTCGCGGCGCGGCCAGAACGCCACGGTCATCCGCTCCAGCCGCCGCGCCGCGCGGTCGGGCCCCAGCGCCCGGTGGTGGCGCAGCGACTCTTCGGCGTACCCGCGCGGCGCCAGCAGCACCGGGACGGGCGAGTCGTGCAGGAGCTGGTCGGCGGTACTGCCGATGGCGATCCGGCCGCGGCGGCCGCCCGGCGCCGAGCCGATGACCACGAGGTCGGCGCCCACTTCCCGGGCGACCTCGATGAGGCCGCGCCCGCTGCCCCGGTGCGCGCGCACTCGCAGGTCGAGGTCCGGCCGCGGCACCTGGAGCTCGGCGAGCCGCGCGGCGGCCCGGCCCAGCGCCTCCTCCGACTGGTGCCTGAGGTAGGCGACCCATTCGGCGTCCACCGAGGCGGGGCCGTGCGCGGGCCAGGCGGGCGGATGGACGTTGGCGACCGTCAGCGGCGCGAGCCGCCTCGACCGGTCCGCCGACCGGATCAGCGCGGCCAGGACGAGGGCGTCGTCGCCGCGCTCGTCGGGCGAGTACCCGACCACCACGCGCAGCCCGTCCGGCTCGCCTCCGCCGGAATCGACGCCGTCCGGTTCCATGCCTTTCGGTTCACTCATGCGGGCTCCCTCCGATGGGCCCTCCGTTCCCGGCGGCCAGGCGCGAGTGGCGCCGGCCGTACAGGAAGTAGCCGGCCAGGCCGACGGCGGTCCAGATCGCGAAGACGGTCCAGGTGACGCCGCCGAGGCCGACCATCAGATACACGCACAGGGCGACGCCGGCCAGCGGCGTCACCGGGTACAGCGGCGCGCGGAAGCTGCGCGGCAGCTCCGGCCGGGTCCGGCGCAGGACGATCACGCCGACGCTGACCAGGGCGAACGCGAACAGCGTCCCGATGCTGGTGGCGTCGACGAGCCGGCCGAGGGGGATCACCGCGGCGAGGACCGCGATGAACCCCGCCACGATGACGGTGTTGGCGACCGGGACGCGCCGCCGCGGGCTCACCTTCTGGAAGACGTGCGGGACGAGCCCGTCGCGCGACATCGCGAACAGGATGCGGGTCTGCCCGTACATGACGGTGAGCACGACGCTCGCGATGGCGATCACGGCGCCGAGGGACAGGACCACCGACGGCCACGTCCGCCCGCTCACCGAGTTCAGGACCTGCGCCAGGGAGGCCTCCGAGCCGCTGAGCGAGAACCGCGTCCAGTGCATGGCGCCGACCGCCGCGAGCCCGACCAGCACGTAGAGCGCCGTCACGACGGCCAGCGAGAGGATGATCGCCAGGGGCAGGTCGCGGCGCGGGTTCCTGGCCTCCTCCCCGGCGGTGGAGGCGGCGTCGAAGCCGATGTAGGAGAAGAACACCTTGGAGCCCGCCGCGCTGATGCCCGCCCATCCCATCGGCGCGAACGGGGACATGTTGCCCGACCGGAACGCCGTGAAGGCGATCGCGCAGAAGAACAGCAGCACGCCGATCTTGAGGAAGACCATGACCGTGTTCGCGGCGGCGCTCTCGGAGGTGCCGCGCAGCAGCAGCGCCGTGGCGAACAGCACCACGATCACCGCGGGGACGTTGACGAGGCCGCCCTCCCCCGGCGGGTTGCTGATCTGCGCCGGGATCGTGAAGCCCGCGGCGCCGTCGAGGAAGGCGTTGAGGTAGGAGCCCCAGCCGACCGCCACGGCCGACACCGACACGGCGTACTCCAGCAGCAGGCACCAGCCGCAGACCCAGGCGACGAGCTCGCCCAGCGTCGCGTACGCGTAGGAGTAGGACGAGCCGGAGACGGGGATCGTCCCGGCCAGCTCGGCGTACGACAGCGCAGAGAACAGGGCGGTGACGGCGGCGAGGACGAACGACAGCACGACCGCGGGCCCGGCCAGCGGGACCGCCTCGCCGAGGACGACGAAGATGCCGGTGCCGAGGGTCGCGCCGACGCTGAACAGGGTGAGCTGCAGCAGGCTCATCGTGCGCCTCAGCTCGCCGCCCTCGCCGTGCCCGCCCTCGGCGACGATCAGGTCGACGGGCTTGGTCCGCAGCAGGCTCCGCGCGAAGGTCTGCGGCGCGGTCCCGGCGCTCACAGCGTGCTCGCCAGCGGCCACGTGGCGTTGGGAGTGACGATCGTCCCCGCGGTCCCCTCCAGGATGCGCTCGCACTGGTCGAGCGTCCCGATCGCGGCCATGTCGCCCGTCCGCTCGACGAAGCTCACCGCGGCCTCGACCTTCGGGCCCATCGACCCGGCGGGGAAGTCCTCGCCGCGCAGCTCGTACGGCGTCGTGTGGGCGATCTCCTGCGCGTCCGGCGTGCCGAAGCCGCGCATCACGCGGGGCACGTCGGTGAGGATGAGCAGCGCGTCGGCGTCCATGCTCTCGGCGAGGACGGCCGCGGTGAGGTCCTTGTCGACCACCGCCTCGACGCCCTCCAGGCGCCCCACGTCGTTGCGGAAGACCGGGATGCCGCCGCCGCCCGCGCACACCACCACCGTGCCGAGCCGGACCAGCTCCCTGATCAGCCGCGTCTCGATCACCCGCTGCGGCCGCGGGGAGGGCACCACGCGGCGCCAGCGGTCCCCGTCGGGCCGGACGGTCCAGCCGTACTCGGCGGCGAGCTTCTCGGCCTCCTCCCGCTCGTAGACCTGGCCGACGAACTTGGTGGGGTTCTCGAACGCCGGGTCCACCGCCGACACCAGCGTCTGGTTGATCATCGCCATCACCTGGCGGCCGGGCAGCGCGTTCTGCAGCGACTGGAGCATCCAGTAGCCGATCATGCCCTGGGTCTCGGCGCCGATCGTGTCCAGCGGGTAGGGCCGGGTCAGGTTCGGGTCGTTGACGCTCTCCAGCGCCAGCACCCCCACCTGCGGCCCGTTCCCGTGCGTGATGATCAGCTCGTGCCGCTCGGCCAGCGGCGCCAGCGACCGCACGGCCCGGTCGACGTTGCCGCGCTGGAGCTCGGCGTCGGGCGTCTCCCCCCGCTTGACCAGCGCGTTCCCTCCGAGCGCGACGACCACGCGCATGCGTCCTCCCCCTCCCCGGCGGTCCCGGCTCAGCCGAGCGTCGCCACCATGACCGCCTTGATCGTGTGCATCCGGTTCTCGGCCTCGTCGAAGACGACGGACGCCTCGGACTCGAACACCTCGTCGGTGACCTCGAGGGCGTCCAGGCCGGTCCTGCGGTAGATCTCCTCGCCCACGGCGGTCCCCCGGTCGTGGAAGGCCGGCAGGCAGTGCATGAACCTGGCGGCGGGGTTGCCGGTGGCGCGCATGACCTCGGCGTTGACCTGGTAGGGCGTGAGCAGCGCGATCCGCTCGTCCCACACCTCCGCCGGCTCGCCCATCGACACCCACACGTCGGTGATGACGAAGTCGGCGCCGCGCACGCCGTCCGCGACGTCCTCGGTGAGGGTGATGCGCGCGCCCGTCCCGGCCGCGACCGCGCGGGACGGCCCGAGGACCGCCTCCTCGTCGGGCCAGAGGGCGCGGGGGGCAACGATGCGGACGTCCATGCCGAGCAGCGCCCCGGCCGCCACGTAGGAGTGCCCCATGTTGTTGCGCGCGTCGCCCAGGTACGCGTAGGCGACCTGGGTCAGCGGCCTGCCACTGTGCTCGCGCATGGTGAGCATGTCGGCGAGCATCTGCGTCGGGTGCCACTCGTCGGTCAGGCCGTTCCACACCGGGACGCCCGCGTGCTCGGCCAGTTCCTCGACGCGCCGCTGGGCGGAGCCCCGGTACTCGATGCCGTCGTACATCCGCCCGAGGACGCGCGCCGTGTCCTTGATCGATTCCTTGTGGCCGATCTGCGTCCCGCCGGGGTCGAGGTAGGTGACGTGGGCGCCCTGGTCGTGCGCGGCGACCTCGAACGCGCAGCGGGTGCGGGTGGAGGGCTTCTCGAAGACGAGCGCGATGTTCCTGCCCGCCAGCGCCCGCGTCTCCGTCCCGCCGCGCTTGGCGGCCTTCAGGTCGGCCGCCAGGTCGATGAGGTACGCGAACTCCTCCGGCGTGAAGTCGAGCTCCCTGAGCAGGCTGCGCCCGCGCAGATCGGGCGCCATCAGGCGTCCCGGACGAGCGGGCAGCTCATGCAGCGCGGCCCCCCGCGGCCCCGGCCGAGCTCGCTTCCCCGGATCGTGACGACCTCGACGCCGTTGCGGGCGAGGTGGTTGTTGCTCGTGGCGTTGCGCTCGTAGGCGATCACCACGCCGGGCGCGACGGCCAGGACGTTCGCGCCGTCGTCCCACTGCTCGCGCTCGGCGGCGAACACGTCCTGGGTCGGGGAGAGCACCTTGATGTCGTCCAGCCCGAGCGCGGCGGCGACGGCCCGGTGCATGTCCTCCGCCGGATGATCCGTGATCTTGAGTTCCTTCTCGTTGTCGCCGGGCTCCACGGTGTGGGACGGCAGCATGCCCATCCCCCCGTACTTGGTGAACACGCCGTGGTCGACCATCGTCATGACCGTGTCCAGGTGCATGAACGCCCGCTTGCGCGGCATCCGCAGGGCGACGATCCGGTCGCAGGACCCCGCGGCGAACAGCGACTGGGCCAGCATCTCCACGGCCTGCGGCTGCGTGCGCTCGCTCATCCCGACCAGCACTCCGCCGTTGCCGAGGACGAGCACGTCGCCGCCCTCCAGCGTCGCCGGCGCCATCGCGGTGCCGCGGTTCCACACGTGGTAGCCGCCCTCGGCGGGCCGGTCGTACCCGGCCGCGAACAGCGGGTGCCAGCGGTAGATCGCCTCCATGTTCACCGTCTCGCGCATCCGGGCCTTCATGCGCATCGTGTTGATCGAGACGCCGTCGTAGATCCAGCAGGACGTGTCGCGGGTGAACAGGTGGTTGGGCAGCGGCGGCAGGACGAACCCGTCCATGCCGATCGAGTGGAACGCGATCGACGCCGGCTCGGGCATCCGCTCCAGCATCTCCCGCTTGGTGATGCCCCCGATCAGGAACGCGGCCAGCTCCGCGACGTCCATGGCGTCGAAGCAGTTGCGGATGGCGTCGGTGGCCAGCGGGCCGAACCAGTGCGGGTCGACCACCCGGTCGAGGATGTGCCGGCGCGCCTCGGGGATCGTGACGGTCTCGCCCAGCAGGTCGATCAGCAGGTGCGTGCGCACGCCCTGGGCGCGCAGCACGTCCTCGAACTCCTCGTGCTCCTCCACCGCCCGCCTGACCCACAGCACGTCGTCGAACAGCAGCCCGGCGGCGTTGGAGGGGGTGAGCCGCTTGAGCGACAGCTCGGGCCGGTGCAGCAGCACCTCGCGGAGCCGCCCGACCTCCGAATCGACGCGGAACGCCATCCCCACCTCCCCGGAGCACGGCCACGGCGCCGCGACTCCCCCAGATCGCGGATTCCCCGGGGCGCGGCGGCGAAACTAGATCGACTTCCACCGGCCGGCTTTACCGCGAGTTCACGCTGGGAGGGCCGGGACCGGGCGCGGAGCTGTCGCGCCCCGGACCTAAACTCGTCACCATGACACCCCCCGGAGACGGCGCGGTCGAACTGCGCTCCCTCGCCAAGCGCTACGGCGCGGTGACGGCCGTGGACGGCCTGTCGCTCAGCGCCGCCCGGGGCGCGGTCACCGCGCTGCTCGGCCCGAACGGCGCCGGCAAGACCACCACCATCGAGATCTGCGAGGGGTTCCGGCGGGCCGACGCGGGCACCGTCCGCGTCCTCGGGCTGGACCCCGCCGCCGACGGGCGCGCCCTGCGCCCGCGGGTCGGGGTGATGCCGCAGTCCGGCGGCGTGCCGGGCACCGCCCGGGCCGGCGAGTTCCTGCGGCTCGTCGCCTCGTTCCACACCGCGCCGCTCGACGCCTCCGCCCTGCTGGAGCGGCTCGGCCTCACCGCGCACGCCCGCACCCCGTTCCGGCGCATGTCGGGCGGGCAGCAGCAGCGGCTCTCCCTCGCCGTCGCCGTGGTCGGGCGGCCCGAGCTGGTCTTCCTCGACGAGCCCACCACCGGGCTCGACCCGCAGGCCAGGCACGCCACCTGGGAGCTCATCGGCGAGCTGCGCGCGGCCGGGGTGTCGGTGGTGCTCACCACGCACAACATGGAGGAGGCCGAGCGCCTCTCCGACCACGTCGTGATCGTCGACGGCGGCAGGGTCGTCGCGCAGGGCGCCCCCGAGGAGCTGACCGGCGCCGAGCGCCAGCTGCGCTTCCGCGCCCGTCCCGGCCTCGGCCTGGAGGAGCTGCTCGCGGCCCTGCCCGCCGGGAGCGCCGCCAAGGAGTCGCCGGCCGGGCACTACCTGATCGAGGCCGACGTCCGGCCCGAGCTGCTGGCCACGGTCACCGCCTGGTGCGCCTCGCACGGCGTCATGACCGAGGACCTGCGGATCGAGCGGCGCACGCTGGAGGACGTCTTCCTGGAACTCACCGGACGGGAGCTGCGCTCGTGACCGCCCCACTGGACCTCGCCCCCGCGCCGGGCGCCGCGCCGCTGCCGCGGATGATCCTCTCCCAGGCGGGCTACGAGTTCCGCGCCGTGCTGCGCAACGGCGAGCAGCTGCTGCTCACGCTGATCATCCCGGTGGTGCTGCTCGCGCTGTTCAGCGCCACCGACCTCGTCGACCTCGGCGCGGGCCGCCGCGTCGACTTCCTCGCCCCGGGCGTCCTCGCCCTCGCGGTGATGTCCACCGCGTTCACCGGCCAGGCCATCGGCACCGGTTTCGAGCGGCGCTACGGCGTCCTCAAGCGGCTCGGCGCGACCCCGCTGCCGCGCGGCGGGCTCATCGCCGCCAAGACGCTCAGCGTGGTCGCGGTCGAGGCCGTGCAGGCCGCGGTCGTCTGCGCGGTGGCGCTGGCGCTCGGCTGGCACCCGCACGGCGACCCCGCCTCGGTGGTCGTCCTGCTGGCGCTCGGCACCGCCGCGTTCAGCGGGTTCGGGCTGCTCATGGCCGGGACGCTGCGCGCCGAGGCCACCCTCGCCGCCGCCAACCTCGTCTACATCCTGCTGCTGGCCCTCGGCGGCGTCGTCTTCCCGCTCGACCGCTTCCCCGGTGGTGTGCGGTCCGCCCTGGAGCTGCTGCCCATCTCGGCGCTCTCCGAGGGGCTGCGCCAGGTCCTCCAGCACGGAGCCGCCTTCCCCGGCAAGCCGCTGGCGGTCCTCGCCGTGTGGGCTGCCGCCGGCCTCCTCCTGGCCGCCCGCTTCTTCAGGTGGGAGTAGCCATGGCCCTCTCTGAGGCTCCCGGTTCGTTCGGCGGCGCGTCCCGGCCCGCCCGGCCCGCCTGGGCGCGGGCGCTGCCGGCGCGGAGGCTGTCGCTCGGGTCGGTGCCGCCGCCCGCGCTCATCCTGATGGGCATCATCTCCCTCCAGGTCGGCGCGGGCCTGGCCAAGCACATGTTCGACCGGCTGCCGCCGAGCGCCATCGTGACGATGCGGCTGCTGACCTCGGCGGTCGTGCTGGGGTTCCTGACCCGCAAGGCGCTGCGGACCGTCCTGCGCGACCACTCGCGCTCCAGCCTCGCGATCGCCGCGGGCTTCGGGCTGGCGCTGGCGCTGATGAACTACTCGATCTACCAGTCGTTCTCGCGGATCCCGCTGGGCGTCGCCGTCACGATCGAGTTCCTCGGGCCGCTCCTGGTCTCGATCATCGCCTCCCGGCGCCCCCGCGACGCGCTGTGGGTGGTGCTGGCGGGGGCCGGCGTCGTCCTGCTCGCCCGGGGCGGCAGCGGCGCCCTCGACCCGGTCGGCATCGCGTTCGCGCTGCTGGCGGGGGCGTGCTGGGCGGGCTACATCGTCCTCACCGCCGCGACCGGCCAGCGGTTCCCCGGCTCCACCGGCCTCGCACTCGCCAGCGTCGTCGGGACCGTGGCGATCCTTCCGCTCGGCGTGGCGTCCGCGGGCACCGCCCTGCTGGACCCGCGCCTGCTGCTGATCGGCCTCGGCGTGGGGCTGCTGTCGTCGGTGATCCCGTACTCGCTCGAGCTGGAGGCGCTGCGGCGGATGCCCGCCCGCGTCTTCGGGATCCTCATGAGCCTGGAGCCCGCCGTGGCGGCGCTCGTCGGGGTGGCACTGCTCGGCGAGATCCTCACGGCGCGCCAGTGGGTGGCGATCTGCTGCGTGATCGTCGCGTGCGCGGGCGCGACCCGGAGCCAGAAGGAGCCGCCCGAGGCGCCGGAGGCCTGAGCGGTGGCGGCCCCGTGTGGCAGCGTGGAAGGATCGGGACGTCGCGATCATCGAGCAGGAGAGGAGCCGCCGTGATCGGCCGGAGCGAGGACCAGGGGATTCCGCCCGAGTTCTTCGAGGCGGGGTCAGCGTCGTTCGTCGACTTCCTGCGCCTGCACTCCCCTGAGCTGCTGCCCGTCAACCGGGTGCCCGAGGGGGACGCGCCCGAGCTGCCGCACGGGACGACGGTCCTGGCGCTGACGTTCCCGGGCGGCGTGATGATGGCCGGCGACCGGCGCACCACCCAGGGGCACCGCATCGCCTACCGCGAGCTCGACAAGGTGCAGCGCGCCGACGAGTACTCCGCCGTCGCCTTCGCGGGAACCGTCGGGCTGGCGCTGGAGATGGTCCGGCTGTTCCAGGTGGAGCTGGAGCACTACGAGAAGATGGAGACCGTCCCGCTGTCGCTGCCGGGCAAGGCCCGCCGCCTCGGCGCCGTGATCCAGGCCAACCTCGCGCAGGCCCTGCAGGGGCTCGCGGTCGTCCCGCTGTTCGCGGGCCTCGACCCCGACTCCGGCGAGGCGCGGATCTACACCTACGACATCACGGGCGCCCCTCAGGAGGCCCGCGGCTTCCACGCGGACGGCTCCGGCTCTCCCTACGCCGCCGGCGCGCTGAAGAAGCTCTACCGCGACGACCTGTCCCTGGAGGACGCCGCCACCGTGTGCGTCCAGGCGCTCTACGACGCGGCCGACGACGACAGCGCCACCGGCGGCCCCGACCCGACCCGGCGCATCTACCCGACGATCGCGGTCGTCACGGCCGACGGCTACCGGCGCCTGCCCGACGAGCAGGTGGCGGCGATCGCCGACGAGGTCGTGCGCGGCCGGACCGAGCGGCCCGGCGGGCCCGTCGCGCCCCTGCGCTGAGCGCCCGAAACCGTCGTACCCGGCTTCTAGACTCGGCCCATGGCACGGGCGAACGACGAGGCTGCGGCCCTCATCCAGGAACTGGCCGATCTGCTGGCCATCACGGGCGGCGACGCGTTCAAGATCAGGGCGTACGAGAAGGCGGCGCGGGCGGTCGCGGGCCACCCGGGCGACATCGCCGGCCTCGACCTGGCCGGACTGCGGCGGATCCCGGGGGTGGGCGACGCGATCGCCAAGAAGCTCCTCGACTACAACACCACCGGCACGATCCGGCAGGTCGAGGAGCTGCGCACGCAGATCCCGGCCGGGGTCCGCGCCCTGACCGCCATCCCCACGCTCGGCCCGAAGAAGGCCCTCGCCGTCTACGAGGCGCTCGGCGTCTCCTCGGTCGACGAGCTGGCCGCCGCCGTCGAGGAGGGACGGCTCCGCGGGCTCAAGGGCTTCGGCGCCAAGACCGAGGAGAACATCCTCCACGGCATCGAGCTGATGCGCGGCTCCGGCGAGCGCGTCCTGGTCGACGCGGCGGCGGGCGTCGCCGACGAGATCGTCGCCGCCCTGTCCGCGCTGCCCCAGGTGGAGCGCTGCGCCCACGCCGGCTCGCTGCGCCGGATGCGCGAGACGATCGGCGACGTCGACGTGCTGGCCGCCTCCCGCGACCCGCGTCCGGTCATGGAGGCGTTCACCGCGCTCCCGTTCGTCGCGGAGGTCATCGCGGGCGGCGACAAGAAGACCTCGATCCGCACCGCCCGGGGCCTGCAGGTCGATCTGCGCGTCGTCCCGCCCGAGTCGTGGGGCGCCGCGCTCCAGTACTTCACCGGCTCCCAGGCCCACAACATCCGCACCCGCGAGATCGCCGTGAAGGCCGGGCTCAGGCTCTCGGAGTACGGGCTGTTCGACGCCCGCACCGACGAGCTGATCGTGTCCGCCACCGAGGAGGAGGTCTACGAGCGCCTCGGCCTGCCCTGGGTGCACCCCGCCCTCCGCGAGGACGCCGGCGAGATCGAGGCGGCGCTGAGGGATGAGCTGCCCCGCCTGGTGACCGTCGAGGACCTGCGCGGCGACCTGCACAGCCACACCGACCTGACCGACGGCGTCGCCTCCCTGGAGGACATGGCCGCCGCCGCGCGGGACCGCGGCCTGGAGTACTACGCGATCACCGACCACGCGCCGAACCTGGTCATGCAGCGCATGACCGACGAGAAGATGCTCGCCCAGCGCGAGCGGATCGCCGAGCTGCGGGATCGGTTCCCCGGCCTCACGCTCCTGCACGGCACCGAGCTCAACATCGACCCCGACGGCGGCGTCGACTGGGACGCCGACTTCCTGTCCGGCTTCGACGTCTGCGTCGCCTCCGTCCACTCCCACTTCACGCAGGACGAGGCGAGCATGACGCGGCGGCTCGTCCGCGCGTGCGAGAACCCCCACGTCCACGTGATCGGGCACCCCACCGCCCGCAGCATCGGCCGCCGGGCGCCGGTGAACGCCGACTGGGACGAGGTGTTCCGCGCCGCCGCCCGCACCGGCACCGCGATGGAGATCGACTCCTTCCCCGACCGCCTCGACCTGCCCGCCGACCTGGTCCGGCGCGCGAAGCGGTTCGGCGTGAAGTTCGCCGTCGACACCGACGCCCACTCGGTCGGCCACCACCGCAACATCCGCTACGGCGTCGGCACCGCCCAGCGGGGCTGGCTGACCCCCGACGACGTCATCAACACCTGGCCGCTGGAGCGTCTGCGCGCGTTCCTGCGCAAGACCTGAGCGCGGGTCAGGCGGGCTGGGGCGCCTCGGCGGGCCGCGGGGCCGCCGGGGCCGGAGCCTCGGCGGCGGGAACGGGGCCCCGGTCGCGCAGCGCGAAGAACAGGCGGAACGCCGCGATCCACATCAGCACCGCGCCGAGCATGTGCAGCAGCACCAGGCCGGCGGGGACGCCGAGGAAGTACTGGACGTAGCCGACGGCGCCCTGCAGCACGATCAGCCCGCCCAGCTCGTGGGCGCGGCGGCGGGCGGCGGCGGGCGCGCCCGTGCGGTGCAGGGCCACGATGGCGAGCGCCGTCAGCGCGATGGTGAGCCAGGCCAGCTCGCCGTGGATCCGGGCGACGTCGGTGATGTCGAAGCCGTAGCGGCGCGACTCGGCGTCGCCCGCGTGCGGGCCGGTGCCGGTGACGACCGTGCCCGCGACGAGCACGGCGGCGCACGAGACCAGCAGCGCGGCGGCGAGGCGGCGCGTCCAGGGCCCGGCGAGCGGCCGGGGCGGCGCGTCGCCCTCCCCCGCGCGGACCCAGAGCGCGACGCAGAACACCAGCAGGGCCGGCGAGACCAGGAAGTGCAGCGAGACGGCCGCCGGGTGCAGCTTGGTCAGCACGACGATGCCGCCGATGACCGCCTGGGCGACCACGCTCATCGGCTGGGCCAGCGCCCACAGCACCAGGCTCCGGCGGCGCGGCCGCAGCCGCAGCGCGGCGACGAACACCAGCACGCCGACGCCCAGCACCACGAAGGTGATCAGCCGGTTGCCGAACTCGATCGACATGTTGAGGACGTGGTGCTCGGGGTTGTGGGTCGGCACGAGGCTGTCGCCGGAGCAGCGCGGCCAGTCGGGGCAGCCGAGCCCGGACTTGGTGACGCGGACGGCGCCGCCGCTGACGACGATCACCACGTTGCCGATGACGCCGATCAGCGCGAGCAGCCGCAGGGACCCGGGCGTCGGGCGCCACACGGCGTTCCAGGTCCGGATCAGGAGGTTGGACGACTCTCGCTCTGCCACGGCACCAATCGTATGGCCGGGTCTCCGTGGCCGTGACCCGGCCCCCGCCCACGCGCGCGCCGCTCCGGCAGCGTCCGCGGGTCAGGCGCTGTACGGGCCGGGCGGCTGCGGCGGCAGGAATCCCGACGGGCCCTGCCGCGCCCACGGCGGCCCGGCCTGGATGCCCGCCCCGGGCCGCGGCGGGGTGCGCAGGAACGCCTGCCTGGCCAGCGACATCAGTGCGAGCAGCGAGTCGCGGCGGGCCACGAACCAGCGCTGGTCGGCGACGCCCCGGTCGGCGCGCTTGTGCAGCAGCGCCAGCTCCGTCGCGGCGAGCTGGTAGTCGACCATGGCGCGTCCGGCGGGCGCGCCGCCGACCGAGCGGGCCCAGCGGCGGGCGGCGCGACGCGAGGGGATGGAGCGCAGCATCCGCACGTCCTGCGGCGTCACCAGGCCCGTCCCCGCGTACATCGGCAGGTAGGTCTCGATGCGGCGCACGGTGCCGCGCCGCTCGACGAACACGATGACGATCAGCGCCACCAGGACGCAGAAGTCCAGCAGGTAGACGATGCCGAGGCCGCCGAGCCCGAACGCGGCGGCGCCGTTCCACAGCCCGTGCAGCACCATCGCGCCGAGCAGCCCGGCGAGCGGCGCGACGATCTGGCCGCGCCGGTGGGTGGCGGCATAGGCGACGCCGAGACCGGTCATCGAGGTGAACAGCGGGTGGCTGAGCGGGGCGATCAGGCCGCGCAGGACGAACACCGCCTGGAGCTGCTGCGCGCCGCCGTCCTCGAACGCCCGCGTGTAGTAGGTGACGTTCTCCATCATGGCGAAGCCGAGCCCGACCATGGCCGCGTACATGATCCCGTCGGCGAACCCGTCGATCTCGTTGCGGCGGAACCACAGCATGCCGAACAGGACGGCGCCCTTCAGCGACTCCTCGATGATCGGCGCGCCGACGGCGGCGCTGACGAAGTGGCCCTCCGTCTCGCCGAAGATGGGCACGGTCACGTACAGCATCCCGGCGGTGTTGAGCACGAGGGCGCCCAGCACGGCGACCCCCGCGCCCCACATGAACGAGAAGGCGAGGGCGCGCGGCGGCTCGGGCTCCAGCCGGTCGAGCGTGAGGGCTAGGGCGATCAGCACCGGGATCGGCAGGATCGCGAGGATCACCCCGACCCAGAACCCGGCCCCGCCGAGCGCGGCGTCCGTGCCGAGCGCGACGAGGGCGCACAGCCCCGACACGGTCATGCCGAGGATCAGGCCGACCGGAGGCCGCCCGGGGACACGGCCTTCGAGCACCGCCTTGGGATCCATGCTCGCCATACCGCGAAGCGTAACGGCAGGTCGCACCGATCCGCGAAAGCGCGCGTATCGGTACGGCGCCGATAGCAGAGCGCCGGGTCAGTACAGGAGCGGGTCGACGGCCACGGCGGTGAACAGCAGCGCCAGGTAGACGTTCGACAGGTGGAAGAAGCGCATCGGGCGCAGGTGGACGCCGGTGACCCCGGCGCGCACGGCCTTCAGCAGCCGGTGCCCCTCCGCCAGGAAGACCAGGCCGAGCACCACGGCGACGGCGCCGTACACCGGGCCCATCCCGGCGACGGGCCACAGCAGCAGCGAGCAGGCGACGGTCGCGTAGGTGTACACGAGGCTCTCGACGACGACGCGGCGCTCGGACGCCACGACCGGCAGCATCGGGACCTTGGCGACGGCGTAGTCCTCGCGGTAGCGCATCGCGAGCGTCCAGGTGTGCGGCGGCGTCCACAGGAACACCACGCCGAACAGGACGAGCGGCGTCCAGGCGACGCCGCCGGTGACGGCGGCCCAGCCGATGAGGACGGGCATGCACCCGGCGATGCCGCCCCACACGACGTTCTGCGAGGTGCGCCGCTTGAGCAGCAGCGAGTAGACGAAGACGTAGAACAGGATCGCGAACAGCGAGCCGGCCGCGGCGACCGGGTTGACCGTGAGCAGGAACCCGGCCGTGGACAGCACGGCGAGCGTCACTCCGAAGACCAGGGCGCGGGCCGGGGTGACCTGGTGGCGGGCCAGCGGGCGGCGCCGGGTGCGGCGCATCTTGGCGTCGATGTCGCGGTCGATGTAGCAGTTGATCGCGTTGGCGGCGCCGGCGGACATGGTGCCGAACGCCAGCGTCAGCAGCACGGTGGACAGCGGCGGCACGCCCCGGTCCGCCAGGAACATCACCGGGATGGTCGTGATCAGGAGCAGCTCGATCACGCGCGGCTTGGTCAGCGCCACGTAGGCGCGCACGCTGGCGCCCGGCGTGCGCCGAGCGGTCCGCTCGGCGGGAGGCGGCGCGAGCGGGGACGCGGGCGCCTCCGGCACCTGCTCGTCCAGGTCGATCCCGCGCTTGTTACTGAGCACCGTCACAATCGGGTCCACGTCTGACTAGGGATGAGAAATCGGTACCACCCTGGCGGTGCCCCGCGATCGGGCCGGCCTCGGCTGGGTGCGACTTCGGCTGGGTCGTCTTGCCGCGGCCGCTGGCGTCAGCCGCGCAATCACTGTAGTCCGCCCCCCGCGGGGGCCGCGCACCGGGTCGCCGGACGCGCCGCGGGCGATGCCCGAACGCCCCGCGAGCGATGCCCGGACGCGCCGCGGGCGCGAACCGGACGCGCCGCGGGCGGGATGCCCGCCGCAACCGCCCGGAGCCGGGGCGACCTCGGATCACCCGCCGGATCACCCGCGCGGGGGGTTAGTCCGCCGGGCGTTCGGGCAAGGGTGCATGAAGCGTCGCGGCCCGGGCCCGGCGCAGCGGTCCTCCGCCCCCGCCTGCGACCGCCCTCCCGCGCGATAGGCTCGCGGCTGGGCGCGGGCTTGATCTTCGCGACCGCGCCCGTGCGGCCGTGCGGGGCGGGGGAAGAGGCGCCGCACCGCCGGGCGTTGTCCTGTGTGGGGGTCGTCTGCGGGGCCGCCGGCGCACAACATTACAGAGTGGTTCTTTGACATCGGTTCGAGAGGAGCCTGGCGTTTCCGTGAGCAGGGACAACAGCACGTTTGAGTGGTCCGACCAGGACCGGCGCGCGGTGGACGTGATCCGCGCCCTCGCCATGGACGCGGTCGAGGAGGCGGGCTCCGGTCACCCAGGCACGGCGATGAGCCTCGCGCCGGCCGCCTACCTTCTCTTCCAGCGGTTCCTGCGGCACGACCCGACGGACCCGCACTGGGCCGGGCGGGACAGGTTCGTGTTGTCCTGCGGCCATTCCAGCCTGACCCTCTACATCCAGCTGTACCTGTCGGGCTACCCGATGACGCTGGACGACCTGAAGTCCCTCCGCAAGTGGGGCAGCCTCACGCCCGGCCACCCCGAGCACGGGCACACCGCGGGCGTTGAGACCACCACCGGCCCCCTCGGGCAGGGCATCGCCAACGCCGTGGGCATGGCGATGGCGGCCCGCCGCGAGCGCGGCCTGTTCGACCCGGACGCGCCCGAGGGCGAGTCCCCCTTCGACCACACCGTTTGGGCGTTCGCGTCCGACGGCGACATCGAGGAGGGCATCAGCCACGAGGCGAGCGCGCTGGCGGCGCACCAGCGCCTCGGCAACCTGGTCCTCCTCTACGACGACAACCACATCTCGATCGAGGACGACACCGCGATCGCGCTGTCGGAGGACGTGCGCGCCCGTTACGCGGCCTACGGCTGGGACGTCCACCACGTCGACTGGACGCAGGACGGCGACTACGAGGAGAACGTCGCCGCGCTGGCGAAGGCGTTCGCCGCGGCCAAGGCCGACACGTCCCGCCCGTCCTTCATCGCGCTTCGCACGATCATCGGCTGGCCGGCGCCGAACAAGAAGAACACCGGCAAGATCCACGGTTCGGCGCTGGGCGCCGACGAGGTCGCCGCGACCAAGCAGATCCTCGGCATGGACCCGGCCGAGAGCTTCCAGGTCCCCGAGGACGTGCTGGCCCACGCCCGCGCCGTGTCCGACCGGGGCCGCGCGGACCACGCCGAGTGGAGCAAGGCGTTCGAGGCGTGGCGCTCCGCGAACCCCGAGCGGGCCGCGGAGTTCGACCGGATCTCCTCGCGGACCCTGCCGGCCGGCTGGGAGAGCGCGCTGCCGGAGTTCGAGGCGGGCAAGTCCATCGCGACCCGCGCGGCGTCCGGCGAGGTGCTGGCGTCGCTGGCGCCGGTGCTGCCGGAGCTGTGGGGCGGCTCGGCCGACCTCGCGGAGAGCAACAACACGACGATGAAGGGCGAGCCGTCCTTCATCCCGGAGGAGTTCCAGACCAAGGAGTTCCCCGGCCACCGCTACGGCCGCACGCTGCACTTCGGCGTCCGCGAGCACGCGATGGCCGCGATCTGCAACGGCATCGCGCTGCACGGCGGCACCCGCCCCTACGGCGGCACGTTCCTGATCTTCAGTGACTACATGCGCCCGGCGGTCCGGCTGGCGGCGCTCATGAAGCTGCCGGTCACCTTCGTCTGGACGCACGACTCGATCGGGCTCGGCGAGGACGGCCCGACCCACCAGCCCGTCGAGCACCTGTGGGCGCTGCGGGCGATCCCGGGCCTGGACGTCGTCCGCCCCGCCGACGCCAACGAGACCGCGGTGGCGTGGCGGACGGTCCTGCAGCACACCGACCGCCCGGCCGGCCTGGCGCTGACCCGGCAGAAGCTGGCGACGCTGGAGCGCGGCGGCGAGATCGCCTCCGCCGAGGGCGCCGCCAAGGGCGGCTACGTGCTGGCCGACGCCGACGGCGGGCGGCCCGAGGTGATCCTCATCGCGACCGGCAGCGAGGTGGAGCTGGCGCTGCAGGCGCGCACGACGCTGCAGTCCGAGGGCACCCCGACCCGCGTGGTGTCGATGCCGTGCGTGGAGTGGTTCGAGCAGCAGAGCGACGCCTACCGGCAGGAGGTGCTGCCGCCGGGCGTGCGCGCCCGGGTGTCGGTCGAGGCCGGCGTGGCGCTCGGCTGGCGCGGCTACGTCGGCGACGCCGGCGAGTCGGTGAGCCTGGAGCACTTCGGCGCCTCGGCCGACTACAAGACCCTGTTCCTGCAGTTCGGCATCACGCCCGAGCGCGTGGTGGCGGCGGCCAAGGCCAGCCTCATCCGGGCCGGCGTGCGCCACGCGGGGCAGGGCGAGACGACCGGCAACTGAGTCACGGCCCGCGAGGCGGGCGGCGTCCGCGCACCCCCGCACGCCGCCCGCCCGCCCCGGCGGGGCGATGAAGACGACGACGTGGAGAAGAGCGATGAGCGACATTCTGAAGAAGCTCTCGGGCGAGGGCGTCTCGATCTGGCTGGACGACATCAGCCGGGAGCGGCTGCGCACGGGCAACCTGGCGGAGCTGGTCAAGGACAAGCACGTCGTCGGCGTCACGTCCAACCCGACGATCTTCGCGAAGGCGCTGAGCAAGGGCGACGCCTACGACGAGCAGGTCCGCGACCTCGCGGTGCGCGGCGTGGACGTCGAGGAGGCGGCCCGCGCCATCACCACCTACGACATCCGGTGGGGCTGCGACGTGCTGCGCCCGGTCTACGACCGGACCGAGGGCCTGGACGGCCGCGTGTCGATCGAGGTCGACCCGCGGGTGGCCCGCGACACCCGCCGCACGATCGCCGAGGCGCGGGCGCTGTGGTGGATGGTGGACCGGCCCAACCTGCTCATCAAGATCCCGGCGACGGAGGAGGGCCTGCCGGCGATCACGGCGGTGCTGGCCGAGGGCATCAGCGTGAACGTGACGCTGATCTTCTCGCTGGAGCGCTACGGCAAGGTCATCGACGCGTTCTTCGCCGGGCTGGAGAAGGCCCGGGAGAACGGCCACGACCTGTCGAAGATCGCCTCGGTGGCCTCGTTCTTCGTCAGCCGGGTGGACACCGAGATCGACAAGCGGCTCGACAAGATCGGCTCGGACGAGGCGAAGGCGCTGCGCTCCAAGGCGGGCCTCGCCAACGCCCGGCTCGCCTACGCGCTGTACGAGGAGAAGTCCGCCACCGACCGGTGGAAGGCGCTCAAGGACGCCGGGGCGCGCCCGCAGCGGCCGCTGTGGGCCTCGACCGGCGTGAAGGACCCCGACCTCAGCGACACCCTGTACGTGGACGAGCTGGTCGCGCCGGGCACGGTCAACACGATGCCGGAGGCGACGCTGGTGGCCGAGGCCGACCACGGCCAGGTCCGCGGCGACACCGTCCGGGGCGCCTATGACGACGCCCGCGCGCACATGGCGGCGCTGAAGGACGTCGGCGTCGACTACGACGACGTCGTGCGGGTGCTGGAGGAGGAGGGCGTCGAGAAGTTCGAGGCGTCCTGGACGGAGCTCCTCGACACCATCACCGGCGAGCTGGAGTCCAAGAAGGCCGGCGCGTGACGTCGGTGGTGACCGCCGGGGGGATCTCGGTCACCATCCGCGGCACCGTCGTCGACGAGAGCGAGACGGTCCTGGACCGTCTCGTCTCCGACGGCGTGCCCGGCTCGCTCGCGTCCCGCAACGCCAAGCTGTGGGGTCCGGACGCGGCCCCGCTCGCCGCCCGCCGGCTCGGCTGGCTGGGCCTGCCGGAGACCTCGCGCTACCTGTGCGACCGGCTGTCGGAGCTGGTGGGCGAGGTCCGCTCCGCCGGGCTCGACCGGATCGTGCTGGCGGCGTCCGGGGGTCCAGCGCTGGCGGCGGAGGCGATCTGCCGGACGGCGGGCGCTGACCTGACCGTCCTCGACACCACCGACCCGCACGAGGTGTCCGCCGTCCTGGCCGCCGGCCTGGACCGGACGCTCGTCGTCGTGGCGGACGAGGGCGTCGAGGCCGAGTCGCTGCGGCGCGTCTTCGGGCGCGCCTTCTCCGAGGCCGGGCTGAAGGGCGCCGAGCTGGCCCGCCGGTTCGTCGTGGTCGCCGAAGAGGGCTCCGCCCTCCAGCAGGCGGCCCGCGACGTCGGGCACCACTTCGTCCCGGTCGAGGAGGACGTCGACGGCCGGTTCGGCGCGCTCGGCGCGCGGGCGCTGGTCCCGGCGGCGCTCGCGGGAGTGGACGTCGAGTCCCTGCTGGACGAGGCGTCCCGGCTCGCGGCGGTGCTGCGGCAGCCCTACGACAACCCGGCGCTGGCGCTCGGCGCGGCGCTGGCCTCCTCGGCGCTCGGCTCCCGCGACAAGCTGGTGATCGCCGACCTCGGGTCCGGCCTGGAGGGCTTCGCCGCGTGGGCGGAGCAGCTGGTCGCCGGGGCGATGGGCAAGGACGGCAAGGGTCTGCTCCCGGTCGTGGTGGAGGGCGTCGACGCGCCCGGCTTCGAGCTGACCGGCGACCTGCGGCGCGTCATCCTGGGCCGCCGCCCCGACGAGCCGGGTCCCGGGCGCGAGGCGGGGGTGAGCGTCGCCGGGCCGCTCGGCGGGCAGTTCCTGCTGTGGGAGTACGCGGTCGCGGTGGCGTGCCGGGTGATCGGGGTCGACCCGTTCACCGAGCCCGACGTCGGCGAGTCGCGGGAGAGCACGGCCGCGCTGCTGCGCTCGGAGGAGGGCGCCGCGCCGACGGTGGTGCACCGGCCCCCCGAGCTGGTCGAGGGCGCCGTCGAGGTGCACGCCCCCGAGGACGCGCTGCGCGGCGCGCGGACCCTCACCGAGGCGCTGGACGTCCTGCTGGAGGACATCGAGGACGGCGGCTACCTCGCGCTCCTGGCCTACCTCGACCGGACCGCGGACGCCGCGGCGGCGGAGCTGCGGCCGCTGCTGGCGGCGCGGGCCGCCAAGGTCCGCCGCAATCCCGCCCCCGTCACCTTCGGCTGGGGGCCCCGCTGCCTGCACACGGCCGGGCAGTACCACAAGGGCGGCCCGGCGAACGGCGCTTTCCTGATGGTCACCGGTGCCGTCTCCGGCGACGTCCCCGTGCCGGGCAGGCCCTACAGCCTCGGCGAGCTGCAGCTCGCGCAGGCGTTCGGCGACCTGCGGGTGCTGCGGTCGCTCGGCCGTCCCGCCTTCCGGATCCACCTGCGCGACCGCGCCGAGGGACTCGACCGGCTCGCGGCCGCGCTGGGCTGACCGACCGGGTCCGGCCGCGTCGACTCACCGCGACCGGCCGGATCCGGGACGCGACCAAGAAGATCGATGGAGATGGTCGCGAATGCCCTTTCTCTCCTGAAACGATGGGGGCCGGGAGGGAACGGTGTCAGGATTCGACGTACTCACGCGCGGTGACGTGCTGGACTCGGCGCTGCAGGCGCGGGACTACCTCGTGAGCTGCGGCGTCCCCGGTGCGCTGGCCGCCAAGGACCCCCAGCTGTGGGGGCGGCGGGCGGTCGACCACAGCCGGCTGGGCTGGCTCGACCTGCCGTTCGCCTCCCGCGGGCTGCTGAACCAGGTCGGCGGGCTGGTGGCGGAGGCGCGGTACTCGGGCCTCGACCATGTGGTGCTGATCGGCGTCGGCGCGGAGAGCCTCGCCGCGCAGGCCGTCGTGGAGGCGCAGGCGCCCGCGATGGCGGGCGCCGGCGGCGCGGCCGAGCGGCCGTCCGGCGAGCTGACCGTGCTGGACGGCGGCGACACCGCCGCGCTCGCGTTCGCGATGGAGCGGCTCGACCGCACGCTGGTCGTGCTGGCCAGCAAGGCGGGCGTGTCCCTGGAGGGCGACGCCTACCGCCGGATCTTCGCGGCCGCGTTCCGGGAGCGGGGCCTGTCGGAGCGGGAGATCGCGAGCCGGTTCCTCGTCATCACCGACCACGGCAGCCCGCTGCACGACTTCGCCCGCCAGTGCGGCTACCGGATCGGGCTGACCGACCCCTACCTGCCCGGGCACTACGGCGCCCTGTCCGCCTACGGGCTCGTCCCCGCCGTGCTGGCGGGCGCGGACGCCGACCGGCTCCTGGAGGAGGCGGCGTCGCTCGTGCCGTCGCTGTCCAGGAACGAGGACAACCCGGGCCTGCTGCTCGGCGCCGTCATCGGCGGCTGCGCGCAGCAGGGGCCGGGCGGCCTCGCCCGCGACAAGGTGCTGCTGCGCGAACCGGGCGGGCCGGGCGCGCTGAGCGCGTGGATCGCCCAGCTGCTCGCGGTCGGCACCGGCAAGCGGGGGCGCGGCGTGCTGGCCTTCGAGCCGCCCGGCGGCCGGGGCGACTTCCCCGACGTGCACGGCGTGTCGGTCAATCCGCGGTCGGCGGCGCAGGACGAGTCCGACACCTCGGTGTGGGCGCCGCTCGGCGCGCAGTTCCTGCTGTGGGAGTACGCGACGGCGGTCGCCGGGTGGCTGCTCGGCGTGAACCCGTTCGAGGCGGGCAGCACGGTCGTCCAGGAAGCCGAGGACGACGCCGCCACGCTGCTGCGCACGGTCGCGACCGGGTCGCTCACGGCGGAGCGGCCGGTGTACGTCGAGGACGACATCGAGGTGCACGCCGACTTCCCGTGGCCGCCCGGCGCCGAGCTGCAGACCGTCCTCGGCGGCCTGGTCGCCTCGGTGCCGTCCGACGGCTACCTCGCGGTCATGACGTACCTGTCGGGCGACTTCTCCGGGCGCTACCTCGCGCCGTCGCTGGCCCGCGCGTCCGGGCGCCCCGTCGCCTACGGGCCGGGACCCGGCTACCCGCACGCCACGGGCCCGGTGCACAAGGACGGTCCGGGCAACGGCGCGTTCCTGATCATCACCGGCGATCCCGCGCCGGGCGACGCGCTGGCCGCGCACCCCGTCCCCGGGCGCCCCTACAGCCTGGCGCAGCTGCAGATCGCGCGCGCCCTCGGGGAGCTGCGGGCGCTCCGCGCGCGGCGGCTGCCGGTCATCCGGCTGCACCTGCGCAACCCGGTGGACGGCGCGGGACGGCTGATCGAGGCGGTCCGCGCGGTGGCGGGGGCGCGCAGACCGTGAGCTTCACCGCCGTCGTCTCGGGGGAGACGGCCATCACCGCTCGCGGTCCGCTGAAGGAGGCCGCCGAGCGGGTCCTGGGAAGGTTGTGGATCGACCAGGTGCCGGTCCGGCTCGCCTCGAAGGACGCGTCGCTGTGGCCGTCGGCGGCCACCGCCGGCGTGGAGGGCCGCCCGCTGTGCTGGCCGGGGCAGCCCGGTCCCGGCCGCGCGGTGTTGGAACGTGCCGAACAGCTGCGCGCGCGGGCCCGCGAGGACGGGCTGACCGACGTGGTGCTGCTCGGCGGCGGCGCCCCGGCCCGCGCCGCAGAGCTGATCGTCCGCGCCGGCGGAGCGCCCGCGCCGGACGGCCGCGGCTCGCTGACGGTGCTGGACGGCCCCGACCCCGGGCCGCCGCTGCGCCTCAGGGAGGACCCGGAGCGGCTGAACCGGACGGCGTTCGTGGTGACCGGCGGCGACCCGGCCACCGAGGCGCTGCGCGAGGTGTTCGCGGAGGCGCTGCGGGAGGAGGGCCTGTCCCCCGCCGGGATCGCGCGGCGGTTCGTGACGGTCGCCGAGCCGCGCGCGGCGGCGGCCGGGCACGCGGCGGAGGCGGGGCACGCGCTGGTGGAGGCTCCGGCGCCCACCGCGTTCGGCGCGCTGTCCCCCTACGCGCTGGTGCCCGCGGCGCTCGCCGGCGCCGACGTCGGGGCGCTGCTGGAGGAGGCCACCGCCGTCCTGCCGTCGCTCACGCGGCCGGAGCACAATCCGGGGCTCGTGCTCGGCGCCATCCTCGGCGGAGCGGCCCGGGCCGGGCGGCGGACGGCCGTGCTCGGCGGCTACCCGGCGGCGCTGCCGGGCATCGCCGGGTGGGCGGCGCTGCTGCTGCGGGAGGCGGCGCGCGGCCGGCTGGTGCCGGTCGTCCAGGACGGGGGCCTGCCGTTGCAGCCCGACGACGACCTTTTCCTGCTGACGTTCGACGGCCGCCCGCACCAGGACGACGCCACGGTCGCCGGGCCGCTCGCCGCGCAACTCGTCGTATGGGAGTACGCCGCCGCGGTGGCGTCCTACCTGCTGGAGGCCGACCCGCTGGCGGCGGCGGACCGGCCCGCCCCGATGACGCTGGACGACGGGACCGGCGAGCCGCTGTTCGCCGACGGCGACCCCGGCCAGGCGGTCGAGGCCCGCACGGCCGTCCCCGCGCTGGCCGGCGCGTCCGGGCTCACCGGGCTGCTGGACGCGCTGGCCGGTCGCGTCGGACGGGGCGAGCACCTCGTGCTGGTCGCCCACCTCGACCCGGACGAGGCGCGCGGCCAGGGCGCGCAGGTGCGCC
>NZ_JBEZJP010000040.1:0-32376 GCF_040653175.1 Actinomadura sp. NPDC048032 | reverse complement strand
GTCGCCGGTGGCGGTGACGCCGAGGTCGCGGCCGAGGCCCGCGAGGTCGCCGGCGTCGCGGCCGACCTTGGCCGGGTTGGAGACCCACACCCCGGCGAGTTCGAGGTCGGGCCGGGCGTCGATGCCGGCGATCGCGTGCCGCCCGACGTTGCCGGTGCTCCACTGGACGACGCGGTAGGTCACAGGTCCTCCAGACCGAGGTCGAGGTTGGGGGCCTCGATGCCGCCGTCCACGCGCAGCACGCTGCCGGTGACGTAGGCGGAGGCGGGCGAGGCGAGGTAGAGGACGGCGGCGGCCACGTCCTCGGGCTCGCCGACGCGGCGCAGCGGCGTCCTGCGCTCCATCTCGGTGCGCAGCTCGTCGCTGGTCATGACGACGTCGAGCGCGGACGTCGCGACGGAGCCGACCGCGACGGCGTTGACGCGCACGCGCGGGGCCAGGTCGAACGCCGCGAGCCGGGTGTAGTGGGCGAGGGCCGCCTTGGCGCTGCCGTAGGCCAGGTAGCCGCGGCCCGCGATCCGCCCCATGGCCGAGGAGATGTTGACGACGCTGCCGCCGTCGGCCTTCAGCAGGTGCGGGACGGCCGCGCGGGTCAGCGCGTGCGCGGTGCCGACGTTGAACCGGAACGCCTTCTCCATGTGCCGGGGCGAGGTGTCCAGGAAGGCGGCGGGCATGGCGCCGCCCATGTTGTTCACCACGACGTCCAGGCGCCCGAACTCGTCCGCGGCGAGGTCGGCCAGCTCGGCGGCGGACTCGGGTTCCGCGAGGTCGGAGGGGACGACCAGGGCCCGCCGCCCGGCCGCCTCGATCCCGGCCGCGACCTCGTCGAGCTGCTCGCGTGTCCGCGAGGAGATCACCACGTCGGCGCCCGCCTGGGCGAGCGCGACCGCGGTGGCCGCCCCGATCCCCCGGCCCGCGCCGGTCACCACCGCCACCCTGCCGTCGATTCGGAACCGCTCCGAGATCACCGGCGTCACCTCCGGTCCGTCGCCTCACCGCCCGCACAGCCTACGCAGGAACTAGAACCTGTTTCAATACCGGCGCGGCGGGCGGCGCGTGACGGGCGCACAGCGGCGGACGGTACATCTTCACGGGTCATTCGTGATGTCCGCTACTGGTCCATTTCCGACATGACTGCAATTCTTTTCCCCGTGCGTTCCGGCAAACGGAGCACGAGGAAGGGGAGACCGGCGTGGACAAGGGGTACGAGCTTTACTGCCTCGCAGACGAGCTCTTCTACGATGCTCCGCCGGTGACCCGCAGCACCGACTTCGAGATCACGCGCCGGGAACTCCCCGAGGGGTGGGAAAAGGTCTTCGGCGACGAATGGGTCGTCTATGTTCCGCCGGTTCAGCGCGCTCCCGAACAGGGCTGGAAAGTGCATGTCTCCGGGTGTCCGGAAAACGCCGGGGAGGCGCTCGCCGGGGCGTGGGAGTACTGCGTGGCCCGGGGAATCGAGTTCAAGCATCTGCGCGGCCCGGGAACGCTCCGCAGGCGCAACGCCAAGTACGCGCCGCGCGGGGCGAGCGGGAAGCTCGTCACGGTCTACCCCGCGGACGAGGACGAGCTGGCGGAGGTGCTCGCCGGGCTCGGCGCGCGGCTGGACGGCCTGCCCGGCCCTTACATCCTCAGCGACCTGCGCATCGGCGAGGGCCCGCTGCACGTCCGGTACGGCGGCTTCGCGGAGCGCCGGTGCCTGGACGAGCAGGGCCGGCTCGTGCCCGCGCTGCGCGACGGCTCCGGGGAGCTGGTGCCGGACCGGCGCGATCCCGTCTTCTCCGTCCCCGACTGGGTGAGCCTTCCCGCCTGCCTGGAATCGCATCTCAAGGCACGCGGCGCCACGACGACGACCGATCTGCCCTACCGGATCGACAAGGCCCTCCACTTCTCCAACGGGGGCGGCGTCTACGCGGCGACCGACACCCGCAGCGGCGCGAAGGTGGTGCTGAAGGAAGGCCGGCCCTACGCGGGTCTGGCCGCCGACGGCGCGGACGCGGTGACCCGGCTCCGGCGCGAGCGGGATGTGCTGGAAAAGCTCGACGGAATCGACGGCGTGCCCGCCGTTCTCGACTGGTTCACGCTCGGCGAGCACTATTTCCTGGTCCAGGAGTTCATCGAGGGCCGGACGCTCAACACGTTCTTCGCCGAACGGCACCCGATGCTCGATCCCGAGCCCGATCCCGCGAGGACCGCCGAGTACACGAAGTGGGCGCTGCGCGTCCACGAAGGGGTGGAACGCGTCATCGCCGCCATCCACGACCGCGGCGTGGTCTTCAACGACCTGCACATGTTCAACGTGATGGTGCGCCCGGACGACTCGGTCGCGCTGATCGACTTCGAGACGGCCGCGCCCGCGGCCGACGGCGGCCGGCAGACCCTCGCCAACCCCGCGTTCCTCGCCCCGCCCGACCGGCGCGGCGCCGACGTCGACCGCTACAGCCTCGCCTGCCTGCGGCTCGCCCTGTTCGTCCCGCTGACCACGCTGTTCGTGATCGACCGGGGCAAGGCCCGGCAGCTCGCCGACCTGATCGCCGAGAACTTCCCCGTCCCCCGGGCGTTCCTCGACGAGGCGGTCGCGCAGATCGCCCGGGACGCCGCGCCCGCCCCCGCGCCGGCGTTCACTCCGGACGCCGGCGGCTGGGAGCGCGCCAGGGACGCCCTCTCGCGGGCGATCCTCGCGAGCGCCACCCCCGAGCGCGCCGACCGCCTCTTCCCCGGCGACGTGGAGCAGTTCTCCGGGGCGTCGCTCGGCCTCGCGCACGGCGCCGCGGGCGTCCTGTACGCGCTGGACGTGACGGGCGCCGGCCGGTTCCCGGCCCACGAGGAGTGGCTGGCGGAGCGGGCGTCGAACCCGCGGCGCGGGACCGGGATCGGCCTGTACGACGGCCTGATGGGCGCCGCGTACGTGCTGTCGCGCTTCGGCCGCCGGGACGCCGCGCTCGCCGCCGTCCGGCACTGCCTGGGCGAACGGTGGGAGCGGCTCGGCGACGACCTCTACGGCGGCCTGCCGGGATTCGCGCTCGGCCTGGACCACCTCGCCCGCGCGACCGGCGACGTGTTCCTGCGCGAGGCGGCCCGCCGCTGCGTGGAGATCGTGGCCGAGCGGTCCGGCGGAGGGGGCGGCGGCCGTCCCGGCCTCATGTACGGCGGGGCCGGCGCGGCGCTCATGTTCGTCCGCGCCTACGAGCGCGACGGGAGCCCCGAGCTGCTCGACCTGGCCGCCTCGGCGCTGCGCCGCGACCTCGCCGCCTGCGTCACCGACCGCAACGGCGCCCTGCACGTCGACCAGGGCAGCCGGGTGCTGCCCTACCTCGGCCGCGGCAGCGTCGGCATCGGCCTCGTCCTGGACGAGTACCTGGCCCACCGCTCCGACGAGCGGTTCGAGGCGGCGCGCGACGCCGTCCGCGTGGCCGCGGCGTCCCGGTACTACGCGCAGCCGAGCCTGTTCAGCGGCCGTGCCGGGATGCTGCTCTACCTGGCCCGGCACGCCCGGTCGGGCCCCGGCGCGCGGGACGGGGCGCGCATGGCGGGGCACGTCCGCGACCTCGCCTGGCACGCCCTGCCGTACGCGGGCGGGCTGGCGATGCCGGGCGAGCACATGTACCGGCTGTCGATGGACCTCGCGACCGGCACCGCCGGGGTGCTGCTCGCGCTCGGCGCGGCCCTCCACGACCCGGCTCCAGGACTGCCGTTCCTCGGGACGGCGCACAGGCCCTCCGTGGGGACCCCCACGGCGGCCACCTCTATCCAGCCCGAAAGGAGGTGACGAACATGGCGCTTCTCGACCTTCAGGGGATGGTGAGCGAGAACGGCGGCGGCGGCAACAGCAGCCTCAGCCTGCTCTGCCACAGCTCCCACAGCATCACGATCTGCCTGTGATGACGCTGGCGGCCATGGCCCCCGTGCCGGGGCCATGGCCGTCACCGGGTTGGCAGTTCACGACGACGAGCTCGCCGTTGTTGTCGGTCATGGTGGCGACGGTCGTGCCGTTGTTGGCGTCGGCGGTGGCCCGGATGTAGGCGTTGGAGTTCCCGTTGCGCTCCACCGGGTACCTGGCGGCGGGCCCGGTGAGCTTGGCGCCGAGCGTCGCGGCGGCGCCCGTGCCCGCGCCGTTCACGGCGGAGACGGTGAAGGTGTAGGGCCCGTTGGTCCACACCTCCCCGAGCGTCGCGGTCATGGCCGAGCCCGTGGCGGCGGGCACCGTCCGGGACCCCTTGACCGGGCCGTCCCAGCCGACCCGGTAGGCGGACGCGCCGGGCGGGGCCGTCCAGGAGACCTTCGCCCCGGACGAGGTGGCCTGCGCCTTGAGGCCGGTCGGCGCGCCGGGCGTCACGCACGGGCGGGCGGGGTCGCTGGGCGCCGACACCTGCTCCCGGGTGCGTCCGCGGCCGTCCCGGTAGCGGACGGCGACGCGGAAGCGGTACTCGCGGGCGCAGTCCCCGCCGGTGACCGTGAACGTGAAGGGCCCGGCGCCCGGCGCGATCGCGGCCGGGCTCGCAGCGAGGCCGGACGGGACGTCCTTCAGCGCGTACCCGATGATCCCCTCGCCGTCCGAGGGCTGGAAGTCGATCCGCATCGTGCCCGCCCCGGGCGTGACCGACACGTTCAGCGGCGCGGCGGGCGGCGCGCCGGGCCGCGGGCGGCGCGGATCCCGCGGGGCGGTCGTCCGCGGCGGCTGCGGAGCGCCGCTGCCGCCGGGCTGCGGGAGGGCGCGGCGCACCGGGCCGCCCGGCACCTTGTCCCGGTACTTGTCGATGCCCTTGCGGCCGCCCTGCCCGTCGACCACGACGGCGCGCGGGCCGGACGGGTCGTTCGCCCACAGCAGGCCGTCGCGGACGAAGACGTCCAGCCGGGCGGGCCGCCCGCTGACCGGGACCGGCGCCTCGAAGCGGTTGCCCGCCGAGTCGTACACCAGCAGCGCCCCGGCCGTCTCGTCGGGGATGTAGACCTTGGGGCCGAGCATCTGCGGCGGCCGGTACCGGTGCTTCGGCATGGCGAGCCGGGTGCTGGAGTACCGCCCGGTGTCGGTGTCCACGGTCACCAGCGACCCGGCTCCGGGCACCAGCAGCGGGACGGTCTTGCCCTCGGTGGCGGGCGGGGCGAGGACGCCGCCGCGGCCCGCCTGCCTCACGGTGGCGGGCAGCGCGACCGTCAGGCGCGTCCCCGACGGCTTGACGACGGTGGCGGTGGCGTTCGTGGAGTTCACCACGACCGGGTCGCCCGCGGCCATGGTGAGCGCGAGGTCGTCCCCCGGCCCGCCGACGCGGACCGGTGGCTGCGCGCGTCCGTCCTTGAACGCCGTGACCTGCCCGTCCTTCGCCACGGGCACCCACAGGGCGCCGCGCGCGTCGATGCCCGCCTGCCCGAGGACGGGCGGGAGCGTCGCGGGCGCGCCGACCGGCGTCAGGCCGACCGGGTCGATCTGCTGGAGGAGGCCCTTGACGGAGTCGACCGTGTAGGCCTTCCCGGCGCCCGCGAGGACCTGGATGCCGCGGCCGAGCGGGCGGCTCGCGCCGACGTCCAGCTGGGAGGGGTCGAGCCGGCTGACGACGCCGGTGTCCTGGTCGATGATCAGGACGGTGGCGCCGTCCTGGACGATCCTGATGTCGTGGCCGCGCATCTGCGGGGGGACGCCGGTCTTGCCGTCCACCTTGGCCGCGGGCCCGTTGACGTGCACGACGAGGCCCTTGTCCCGCGCGGTGAGCCAGGCGCCGACGTCGGCGATCCGGTACTTGGCGCTCGCGACGCCCACCCCGTAGACGACGGCGGCGATGACGAGCACGCCGGTGAGCCCGACGGCCACCTGCCCTGTCAGCCGATCACGCCGGAAGAAAACGCCCAGGCCCGCCATGTCCTGTTATCCCCCACCCATTTCGCAGGGGACACCGTAGCCGCTCGCGTCCCACCGGCGCCGGTGTTCCCGCGAAACGGCGGCGGTCAGTCTCCGCGGACGGCGGCGGCGTACTCCGCGGCGGTGATGTTGCGCCCGGACACGACCACCACCAGGCGGCCGGCGGTCTCGACCTTCCCGGCCATGACGGCGGCGACCGCCGCGCCGCCCGCGCCCTCGGCGACGAGGCCGTGCTCGTGGAACAGCAGGCGCAGCGCCGCCCGGATCTCGTCGTCGGTGACCGCCGTCAGCTCGGCGGTGCGGCCGATCACCTCGGGGGTGACGCAGCCGGGTTCGAGGTTGCCGGGCAGGCCGTCGGCGAACGTCTCGCCGACCTCGACCCGGGTGACCCGTCCCGCCGCCACCGACGCGGAGACTCCGCGCGACACCGCCGACTCCACGCCCACGACCCACACGTCGCCGCGCTCGCGCGCCCACAGGCACAGGCCGGCGACGAGCCCCCCGCCGCCGACCGGCGCGACGACCGTGAGGGGGCCGTCCGCCTGCGCGTCGAGTTCGCGCCCGATGGTGCCCTGCCCCGCGATGACCGCCGTGTCGTTGTAGGGCGAGACGTAGTGGCCGGGCAGCGTCATCGCGTGCGCCTCGGCCTCGTCGTAGGTCGTCCCGTGCTGGACGAGGCGCACCGGGAACGCGCGGATCCTGTCGACCTTGACCTGCGACGCGCGGGTCGAGACCACCACGGTGACGTCGGCGCCCGCCCTCGCGGCGGCGTACCCCATGCCGAGGCCGTGGTTGCCCGCGCTCGCCGTGACGGCCGGCTCCCCGGCGGGGAGCGCGGCGACGGCCGCGAGCGCGCCCCGCACCTTGAACGCGCCGACCGGCTGGAACGTCTCCAGCTTCAGCAGCGCGCCCGGCGCCACGCCCGACGGGACCAGCGGCGTGGGGGCGAGCTCGGCGGACACGGCCCGCCAGGCGCGGTCCAGGTCGTCCGGGCCGGGCGGCCGGACGGCGCGCACCGTCATGCCGGCTCCCCCGGCGACCCGTCCAGCCGCTCGTGGAGGCGGTCCCGGATCTCCTCGGGGGTGTAGGCGCGGCGGCGGCGCTCGGCGCGCACGACCACGGCGCCGGTCGCGGCGACCCCGAGGAACCCCGCGACGCCCAGTGCCTTCCAGAGATTCGACGCCTTCAACAGGCCGGACCCTCGCAACGTGCGCATGCGGCTACCGTAGCGACCATGCCGGGCACGAGCATCTCCCTCGCCGAGGCCGCCGAACTGACCCGCACCGGGGACGTGTGGCTGTTCCGCGGCCGGACGGTCGCCGACCGCGCCATCCAGATGACCACCAACAGCCCCGTCAACCACGTCGGCATGGCGGTGGTGATCGACGACCTGCCCCCGCTGATGTGGCACGCCGAGCTCGGCCGCTCGCTGCGGGACATGTGGACCGGCGGGCACCACCGCGGCGCGCAGCTGCACGACCTGCGGGACGCGGTGCTGGCCTGGGGGAACCGCTACGGGCAGCGGGCCTGGCTGCGGCAGCTCGACCCGCCGCCGACCCGGGCGATGGAGGACGCGGCGCTGCGCGCGGTGGCGCGGCTGGACGGCACGCCGTTCCCCTCGACGTCGAAGCTGGCGACGCGGTGGCTGCGCGGGCGGGTGCCGATCCGGCGGCCGGCCGAGCGGGACCCGAACCTGGAGACGGCGTTCTGCGCGGAGATCGTCGCGGTGACGTACCAGTCCATGGGGCTGCTGCCGAAGGGGCGCCGCCCGAACTGGTTCGACCCGGGCCGGTTCTGGAGCGGGGACGACCTGGAGCTGGAGACGGGCGCGGTGCTGGGCGGCGAGATCGCCGTCAGCGTCCCCGCGTCCTGACGGCCCGGCGGTCCCGCAGCGACCGCGGGTGCAGGCGGCGCCGGAAGCGGCGCAGCCGCCCGGCCCTGGCGGTGACGAGGCGGCCGAGCTCGTCGGTGTGCCGCCACGCGCGGTCGGCGGCGCCGGGGTCCGGCTGGGACGCGGCGAACCGGCTGCGGTTGACCAGGTCGGCGAGCGGCCCGAGGTGGCCGTGGGCGTCCTCGCCGACGGCGGACGCGCCGAAGCGGGCGACCTCGTGCGCGGTCAGCGTCCGGGCCGTGGACAGGCCGACGTCGGCGAGATGGTCGAGCGCCTGGTGCCACGCGCCGGTGATGCGGGCGGCGGGCGGCCCGGCCCTCCGGCGCCGCTTCCGCAGGGCGGGGGCGAGGAGGACGGCGCCCAGGTAGCCGGCGGCGAGCGCGCCCGCCGCGAGCGCGGCGAGCACCCACCACGGCGTGGGACCGCCGTCCGAGGCGGTCGGCTTCTGCGGACCCTTCTGCGTCGTGGCGCCCGGCCCCTGGCCGCGCTGCTGGGAGGCCGCGTTCTTCTGGGCCTGCTCCAGCTTCTGCTCGGTCTCCCCCGCCGCGACGGAGTCGTTCTTCTTGGAGCGGCGCGCGCTGTCGGGGAGCGGGTTGAACCGGATCCAGCCGAGCCGGTCGAACTTGATCTCCGGCCACACCATCACGTCCCCGGACCGGACCTGGACGGTGTCGCCCGCGCGGGCGCCGCCGTCGAAGCCCACGGTGACCCGGGACGGCAGGCCGATCGTCCGGGCGAGCAGGGCGTAGGCGGTCGCGAAGTGCTCGGGCGTGCCGCGCCTGCCCTCGCCGAGGAAGTAGTCGAGCTGCCGGTAGCCGTGCCCCGGCGGGGCGGTGACGTCGTACCTGGCGTACCGCTTGAGGTACTCGGCGAGCATCGCGGCCTTCTGGATCGGCGACACGGCGCCCCGCGTCGCGGCCTGGGCGAACCTGCGGAACTCGGCGATCTGGACGGGCGGCTCCTTCGCGCCCGGACCCCACGGCAGCTCCCGCGCGGCCCTGGCCTCGGCGTCGCCGGCGACCTCCGCCCCGGCGAGGTCGTCGGCCGTCCATTCGGGGACGACGGAGTCGACGCGGTAGGTCTGGCCGGGGCGCAGCGGCTGCGCGGCGGCCAGCGCGCCGCTGCCGGGGTCGACGACGACGGGGAGCCCGGCGACCTCCCGCGGCCGGTCGGCGGCGGGCACCCACACGCCCGGCAGGTCGCGGATGGTGACGCGCTGCGCGACCTCGTGCTCGCGGTCCGGCTCCGGCCCCTCCGGAACGCGGCTCCCGGTGGGGACGAACCGGGCCGTGGACGACCAGGTCACGCCGTCGAACCGGTCCAGCACGGCGAGCCGCTCGATCTCGTCGCGCCTCGACTGGACCGTGAACATCACCTGGTCGGGGCTGAGCAGCCAGCCGCCGACGCGGTCCAGCGGGCTGACGCCGTCGCGCTGCTGCGGCGGAGGCGCCTGCACCTGCTCGCGCGGGTCGTAGGGGTCCGCGCTGACGGGGACGACGGGTCCGGCGGCGAACGCCAGCGCCCCGAGGAGGGCCGCGGCGGGGACGCCGACCAGCAGCGGCCGCCACGCGGTGCCCGAGTCGGGCCCGTCCGCGCGGACGAGGACCAGCACGGCGATGAGCACGACGGTCGCGGCGGCGAGCGGCAGGTTGGATCCGGGGCCGTCGACCCCGAGCAGCAGCGCGACCGCCCAGACGCCGAGCGCGGGCACGCAGGGCAGGGCGCGCAGCGAGGTGCGCAGCGCCAGCTCCGCCGCCGCGAACGCCGCCAGCCACACCACCACGTGGACCAGGACGAGGTACTCCGGCTTCGCGGGGGCGGGCAGCAGCGTGGTCAGGATCGACTTCCACGCGCCGAGCACGCCCTCGCGCAGCGTCTGCGGGAGCGTCCCGTCCCCGAGGGCGGGGCGCAGGACGGTCGCCGAGACCGTCGCCGCCCAGGCGAGGACGGTCAGCACCAGCGAGATCCACAGCGGCCAGGGGCCCTTGGCCTTGCGCGGCCCCGACAGCAGCCCGCACAGCAGCGTCGGCACCGCCGCCGCGACGGCGGCGACGGGGACGACCGGCCCGAGCCCGAACACCCGCTGGAACGCCAGCCCGGCGACGGCGACCAGGCAGGCCGTCACGGCGATCGAGGCGTACCGGGTCACCGGGCGCTCCCCAGCCGGTGCCACGCCTCCGCCAGCCCCTCCAGGTCGGCGAAGTCGACGAGCTGGACGCCGGGCGGCGCCGCCGCGGGACCCCCCGGGCGGACCCGCAGCACGACGATCCGGTCGAACCGGCTGCGGACGGCCGCGATGCGCCCGAGCTCGGCGGCGTCCGGGGTGATGACGACGAGGGACCCGCCCGGGCGCACGCGGCGCACCGCGTCCACGACCGAGTTCGCCCCCTCACGCGTGCGGACGGCGGTGAGCCGGTCGAGGAGGACCTCCACGTCGTCCGGCCCGCCCCGCGTGTCGGCCACCTGGCCGTCGCCGGTGAGGATCCGGACGGGGAAGCTCGCCGACGCCGCCCCGGCCGCGACCGACGCCGCGGCGTCCACGGCGAGCTCGAAGTCGTCGGGTTCCGGCCACGAAGCGGGGCGCGCCTCCAGCACGACCGTCGTCGTGGGCAGGCTGGCGTCCACGAGCTGGCGGACCATCAGCGTCCCGGTGCGCGCCGACGACTTCCAGTGGATGTGGCGCAGCTCGTCCCCGATCACGTACTCGCGCAGCGCGTGGAACGTCGCCGTCCCCGCCGGGGACCGGTCGCTGGTCGGGCCCTCCAGGTGGTAGGCGCGCCCGGACGGCAGCAGCGACAGCCGCACCGTCCTCGGCCGGACGAGCAGGACCCGCGGCGCCCCGTACTCGCGCACCCGGCGCGCCAGCCGGAGGGGGTCGGCGCGCACCAGCCGCAGCGGCCCTACCGGGATCTCGCCGCGCCGGGACGTCGGCAGCCGGTAGGTCACGGTGCGCCCGCCGCCCGGGCGCAGCCGCGGGATGTCGACCGCCACGGGCGTGGAGCCCGCCGCGTCCTCGGCGCTGAGCCCGCGCACGCCGCGCCCCTTGTTCGTCACGTGCAGGACCCCGACGGCGGGCTCGCCGCGCGCCACCCGCGCCGGCGCGATCTCCCTGCCGACCTCCAGCTTCGGGCGCGGCAGCGTCCACAGCGCCGCCGCCCCCACCGCGACCAGGCCCGCGACGGCCAGCACGGCGGGCTCGGGATAGCCGAGCCACCAGCCCGCCGCGTACAGCAGGACCGAACCGGCCGCCGTCCCCCATCCGAGCGGCGTCAGCACGTCACACCCCGGCGGCCTGCGGCGTCGGCACGTCGCCCAGCGCCTCGGCGACCACGTCGGCGCCCGAGCGCCCGCGCAGCTCGGCCTCCGGCGTGACGATCAGCCGGTGCGCGATGACGGGCACCGCGAGCGCCTTGACGTCCTCGGGGACGATGTAGGAGCGGCCGGCCGCCGCCGCCCGCACCCGCGCGGCGCGCAGCAGCGCGATGCCGGCCCGCGGGCTCGCGCCGAGCCGCAGGTCGGGGTGCTCGCGGGTGACCGCGACGACGCGCACGAGGTAGTCGTACAGCGGCGGCGCGACGTGCAGCCGCTGCGCGAACTCGATCATCCGGGCGAGGTCCTCGCGGCTCAGCACCGGCGGCATCTGGTCGAGCACCGCGCCGGTCGGGGCCCCGGCGAGCAGCGCCACCTCGGCCTGGTGGTCGGGGTAGCCCATCGAGATCCGCATCAGGAACCGGTCGAGCTGCGCCTCCGGCAGCGGGTACGTGCCGTCCATGTCGACGGGGTTCTGCGTGGCGATCACCATGAAGGGGCGCGGCACCGGATGCGGGACGCCCTCGACGGTGACCCGGCGCTCCTCCATGACCTCCAGCAGCGCCGACTGCGTCTTGGGCGAGCCGCGGTTGATCTCGTCGGCCACGGCCAGGTTCGCGAAGATCGGTCCAGGGTGGAACTCGAACTCGGCCGTCCCCTGGTTGAAGATCGACACGCCGGTGATGTCGCTGGGCAGCAGGTCGGGCGTGAACTGGATGCGCGCCCACTTGGCCTCGACGGACGCCGCGATCGCCCGCGCCAGCGTCGTCTTGCCGACGCCCGGGACGTCCTCGACCAGCAGGTGCCCCTCGGCGAGCAGGCAGGTGAGCGCCAGCTCGACCTTCTCCCGCTTGCCGCGCACGACCCGCTCGATGTTGCCCGCCAGCGCCGCGAACATCTGCGCGAACCGCCCGGCCAGCGCGTCCGCGTCCACCGCCGCGTTCTCACTCATGATCCGCTTCCCCGCGCGCTCGACATGGTTCGTTCACCCTCGGACGGCCTCAACCGCTCACGTCTGGCATTCGAAGAGACCGTCCGACGGGTAGCCGTTCTTGGAAGTGGCCACCAGAGTGTCGTTGAGGTAGCCGTTGCCGTACGACGTCTGGACCTGGTTCCAGACGGAGCTCGACGTGTTGCTCTCGGGGTCGTTGTACGACTGCCCCTGGACCTGGCACACCACGGTCATCGTGATGATCTGCCCCTTGGGGATCGTGCCCGTGGTGGGACCTGATGTGTTCGGGCCCGACCGGATCAGCGTGTTGGTCTGGCCGTTGTTCTGGTTGCGGATCTGCTTGGTCGGATACGCGAGGTCCACGGTCTTCGTCAGTTCCGTGGACTCACCAGCGCCGTTGCGGGCCTTGACGCTCACCTGGTGTGTCGTCGCGTTGGCCAGCCCGCGGACCGCCTCCGAGGTGCGCTTGGTCGTGAGCGTCCCACTGGGCGAGGTCACCACGTAGGTGACGTCGAAGCCGGCGGAGGGGGCCCATCGGAGGTCCGCTCCGTGGTTGACGGGGGTCGCGCTGAGGCCGGTCGGCGGGCCGGGGGCGGTGCAGGCGGTGGCGGCGACCTCGCCGGACTCGCTGTAGGCGGGCTTGCCGTCCTTCCCCTTGTACTCCGCTGCCACCTTGTAGACGTGGGTGGTCGTGTCGCAGGTGAGGCCGCCGACGGAGAACGTCCCGCCCTGGACGGCCCCGGCGAACTGCGCCGGCCTCGCGCCCGCGACCGGCTTGCCGTTCTGGCCGAGCAGGACGAACCGGGTCACCGGGTAGACGCCCTGCGGCTGCGCGGCCGCCGTGAACCGGACCTTGATCGAGCCGTTGTCGCCGGACGCGGCGGGCGTGGGCGGGTCGGGCGCGGTGGGGTCCTTCTTCACCGGCGGCCTTGTGGGCCTGCTCGGCGGCGTGACGGTGGTGGTGCCGCCGTTGCCCGTGCCGCCGCGGTTCCGGTTGCCCTGGCCGCCTCCCGGGTTGGCCTGGACGGGCAGCGGGCGCCGCGCGCTTCCGGGGACCTTGTCGTCGTACTTCTCGATGCGCTTGACGCCGCCGTCCGGGCCGAAGGCGAGGGCGGTGGGGCCGTCGGGGTCGTTGACCCACAGCATGTGGTCGCGGACGAGCATCTCGATCGTGCCGCCGGGCCGCGCGGCCGCGACGGGCCGCTCCCAGGCGTTGCGCTCGGTGTTGAAGACCAGCAGCCGGCCGGACGTCCGGTCGGGCAGGTAGACGCGCTGCCCGAGGACGTTCGGGGGCTCGAAGGCGTGGTGGCCCGGCACGCGCAGGGCCACCGAGTCGACCCGCCCGACGCCCGTGTCCAGCAGGTAGAGGGAGCCGCCCGCGCCGAGCATCGGGACGATCTGCCCGTCGGCGACCGCCGGGACCTTGACCCCGTCCGCGGCCCGCGTGACGGGCGCGGGCAGGTTGACCCGCTGCGTGCCCTCGGGGCGGACGATCAGCGCGGTGGCGGACGTGCTGTCGGTGATCACGGGCCGTCCGGCGGCGATCGTCAGCGCGAGGCGGTCGCCGGCCTTCCCGACGGCGACGGGCTCGCCCTGGCGGCCCGACCTGAAGGGGACGACGCGGCCCGTCTGCGGGACGGGCACCCAGAGCGCGCCGTCGGCGTCGATGCCCGCCTGCCCGAGCGGCGCGGTGAGGGTCGCGGGGGTGCCGACCGGCGCCAGGGTCACCGGGTCGATCTGCTGGACGGAGCCCTTGACGAGGTCGACGGTGTAGGCGGCGCCGGCGCCGGAGAGGACCTGCATGCCCGGCCCGCCGGCCTGCCGGCTCTTGGTGATCTTGAGCTGAGAGGGGTCGATCCGGCTGACGACGCCGGTCTCCTCGTCGACCAGCAGCACCGTGGCGCCGTCCTGGACGATCCTGATGCGGTGGCCGCGCATCTGCGGCACCACCGGGGTCTTGCCGTCGACCTTGCCGGCCAGCCCGTTGGCGTGCACGACCAAGCCCTTGCCGCTCGCGCTCAGCCAGGCCCCCACGTCCGAGAGCCGGTACCGCGCGCTGGCGGTGCCCACGCCGTAGACGAGCGCGCCCACGGCGAGCACGCCGACCAGCCCGGCGGCGATCTGGCCCGTCAGCCTGTCACGCCGGAAGAATCGGTAATGACCGCGCGGGCCGGTGGTCCGCGCGGAGGATCGGTCCCCGTTCAATCCCCGCTCACCCTCTCGGCGCGCCGGGAGCGGGAAACCGCTGACCCGGGGCGCGAAGGCACCTTAACGGCAATACGGGGCGCTCCGGAATGGGTTTGCGGAGATCGGCCTGGTAGATCGATGCCGGTCCGGCGGGTGACGGGCGATCCGCCATGACATCAATCGGTTGTGGGCAAGGGATTGCGGCTTGCCCCCGTCCGTCGGTCTGAGATCCGAACGCGAACGTTATCCGGGACGTCCTAGTGTTGGGCATCGCGACGACGACTCCGAGGTGGACGTGGAAAACGTGAGCATCGCCGACCTGTGGCACCGGGTGACGGGAACGCAGCCGGATCCGCCGTGGTGGCTGGTGGCCCTTGTCGGCCTCGTGGCGCTCGCCTCGGTGGTGCACGGCCCGACCTGGCGGATGGCGCGCAACACCGTCACGATCGCGCACGAGGGCGGGCACGCGCTGGTCGCGCTGGTCACCGGCCGCAAGCTGGACGGCATCAAGCTGCACTCCGACACCTCGGGCGTGACCGTGTCGCGCGGCAAGCCGCACGGCCCCGGCATGATCCTCACGGCGATGGCGGGGTACGTCACGCCGCCGCTGCTCGGGCTGCTGTTCGCGCTGCTGCTGGAGGACGGCCGCATCACGCTGATGCTGTGGTTCACCCTGGCCCTGCTCGCCGCGATGCTCATCATGATCCGCAACGCCTACGGGGCGCTCTCGGTGATCGTGACGGGCGCGGTGGTCTTCGCGGTGTCGTGGCTGGGCAGCGCCACGGTGCAGGCCGGGTTCGCCTACCTGGCCGCCTGGTTCCTGCTGCTGGCCGGCACCCGCCCGGTGATCGAGCTGCAGCGCATGCGGGCCCGGCACATGGCGCCGAGCTCCGACGCCGACCAGCTCCACCACCTCACCGGCGTCCCCGGGCTCGCCTGGGTGGGCCTGTTCGCCGCCACCGCCCTGCTGGCCCTGCTGGCGGGCGGCGCGCTCCTCATCCCGGACGTCTCGCTGCCCGACCTGCCCACCCCGCCCGGCTTCGGCGGGGTGGGCTGACGCCGGACCGGGCCGCGATGGCGCCGACTGTCCGAGGGCGCCGATAGTTTCGGCTGTGTGAGGGATCGGTGGTCTCGTGAGCAGGTGCTCGGGCTCGCGCCCGACGCGTCGTCCGCCAGGGCGGCGGGCGGCGTCGCCAAGCCCGCCAGGTGGGCGGGGACGGGGTGCGACGGCGAGGCCGTCTGGGGCGAGTGCCAGGGCAGCGGCAAGTCCTCCTACCGGACGTGCGCCGACCTGACCGGCCCGGCGTTCCGGTGCACGTGCCCGAGCCGCAAGTTCCCGTGCAAGCACGCCCTGGCGCTGCTGTTCCTGTGGGCCGACGGCCTCATAGAAGAAGCCGAAGGCGTTCCGGGGGGTGCGGGGGGTCGTCCCCCCGCAGAGGTAGGAGCCGAAGGCGCTCCGGGGGGTGCGGGGGAAGGCGCCGAGGGCGGGTCGCGTCCCGCGTGGGTCGCCGAGTGGCTGGAGGACCGCCGTGAGCGCGCCGGCCGGGCGGCCGAGCGGCGCCCCGCCCCGGCGGCCAAGGCCCGCGATCCGAAGACGGCGGAGCGGCGGGCCAGGCGGGTCGACGACGGGCTCGCCGAGCTCGACCAGTGGCTCCGCGACCAGGTCGCGCACGGCCTCGCCCAGGCGGAGAAGGCACCCTACCGGCTGTGGGACGACGCGGCGCGGCGGCTCGTCGACGCCCAGGCGGGGGCGCTGGCGGGGCCGGTCAGGGGCCTGGCCGCGATCCCGCGCCGGCCCGGCTGGCCCGGGCGCCTGCTGGAGGAGTACGCGCTGCTGCGGCTGCTCGTCCGGGCCTACCAGCGGCGGGAGGAGCTGCCCGAGGGGCTGCGCGAGACCGTCCGCTCGCGGGTCGGCTTCACCGTCCCGCAGGAGGAGGTGCTGTCCGGCGGGGAGCGCGTGCGGGACCTGTGGTCGGTCACCGGGTCGCGCGACACCGCGCAAGACCTGCTCACCACGCGCAGGGTGTGGCTCCGCGGCGGCCGGACGGGGCGTCCCGCGCTCGTGCTGTCCTTCGCCGCGCCGGGCACGTCCTTGGACGGTTCCCTCGTGGTGGGTATGCAGATCGATGCGGAGCTGGTCTTCTATCCGGGCGCGCAGCCGCTGCGGGCGCTGGTCGCCGAGCGGTACGGGGCGCCGATGCGGGCCGCGCCCGCGGGGACGTCCGTCCGGGGGTTCCTCGACGAGCACGCGGCCGCCGTCGCGCTCGACCCGTGGCTGGACCGCTGGCCCGCGACGCTGGCGGACGTCCGCCTGGCGCGCACCGGAGAAGGAGACCTCTACGTCGTCGACGGCGCCGGAGACGCGCTGCCGCTGCGGATCGGCGATCCGTGGCGGCTGCTCGCGCTGTCGGGCGGCGGGCCGGTCACCCTGGCCGGGGAGTGGCGCCCGCGCGGCCTGCGCCCGCTGGCCGCGTGGCACGAGGACGAGGGGACGGTGGTCCTGTGACCGCGTGGGACGAGCACGTCACCGCAGCGCTGCTGGGCACCGAGCGCCGCGACCCGCCCGTCCTGGCGCAGGCGCCCGGCGACGGCGGCGACAAGGCGGGACGCCTGCTCGACCAGGCGGCGCTGCTGGCCGTCCGGCGGCGGGCGGGGCGGATCCCGTCGGGCGCGGCGCCCGAGCCGGTGGCGCTGGCCCCGGTGGAGGACGTCCCGGCGGTGCCGAGGGCGGCGGCGGCCCGGTTGCGGCGGATCCTCGGCGGCGAGCAGATCCGGGTGCTGCCCGAATGGCTGGACGCGGCGGCCGCCCGGGGCCTGCGGGTGCCCGCCCAGTCGCTTCCCGAGCTGCTGGAGCGGGGGCGCAGCGACCGGATGCTGCGGCCCTCGATCGCGCGGGCGTGCGGGCGGCGCGGCGTGTGGCTGGCCCTGCAGAACACGGACTGGGCCTACCTGGTCGGCTCCGGCGACGACCCCGGCGGCGGCCCCGAAGTGTGGGAGACCGGGACGCGCAACCGGCGGGTGGCCTACCTGACCATGCTTCGCGAGACCGAGCCGGAGCGCGCGCGGGAGCTCCTCCGGGGAACCTGGGCCAAGGAGCCGGCGCCCGACCGCGCGGCGTTCCTCGCCACGTTCGGGCACGGGCTCTCCCTCGATGACGAGGAGTTCCTGGAGGCGGCCCTGGGCGACCGCGGCAAGGACGTCCGGCAGATCGCGTCCGACCTGCTGGCCCGCGTGCCGGGCTCGGCGTACGGGGAGCGCATGGCGGCGCGCGCCCGAGCCTGCCTGACCGCCGAGGAGCGCACGGTCCAGGGCCGGAAGCAGACGTGGATCCGGGTGGAGCCGCCGGACGCCCACGACGAGGACATGGCGCGCGACGGCGTCCCGTTCCACCCGACCGGGTCGTTCGCGCCGCGCGGCGGCGGCGCTCCGGTGGGGACGCGCGCCGCGTGGCTGCGCGAGATCCTGGCCCGCACCCCGCTGTCCACCTGGACGGAGCTGTTCGGGCTGCCGCCCATGGAGATCGTGTGCCTGCCCGTCTCCGACTCCGACGGGCGCGACGTCCACATCGGCTGGGCCCGCGCCGCCCTCGGCCAGCGCGACACCGGCTGGGCGCGGGCGCTGCTCAGGGGCGGCGTCATGGTCGACGAGCCGGAGGCCCTCGCCGACCTGCTGTCGGTCCTGCCCGGCCCGGAGCGCGACCCGGCGGCGGCCGACCTGATCCGCTGGGTGGAGGGGCGGCCCGGCCTGCTGCGGGTCCTGGAACGGGTGCCCGGTCCGTGGGCCGGGCCGCTCGCCGCCGCGGTGGTCGAGACGCTGAGCGCGTCGGCCGAGCGTCCCACCCGCCGTGACGAGCACCTGATCACGCAGCTGTGCCGGCTCGCCGACCAGCGGCTCGACCCGGCCGCCGCGGTCCGCCTGGCGGCCCTCGGACCGGCCGCCCCGCGGGCCCTGACCGACCTGGTCGCGACCCTGCGTTTCCGCGACGAGATGCTGAAGGAGCTTGACCAGTGACCGAAGAGGCAGGCCCGGCGGGCCTCGGGGACGGTTCCCCCGCGCCGACCGCGGGCGCCGTGCTGCGGCCGCACGCCGAGCAGGAGCACGCCGCCGAGCTGGCGCGGCTGGCCGAGCACGACGACCGGCCCCGGCCGCCCGGCTGGCGGCTGTCGCCGTGGGCCGTCACCGCGTACCTGCTCGGCGGCGAGCTGCCGGACGGCACGGCGATCACCCCGAAGTACGTGGGGCCGCGCCGGCTGATGGAGGTCGCGGTGGCGACGCTCGCGACCGACCGGGCGCTGCTGCTCCTCGGCGTCCCCGGCACGGCGAAGACCTGGGTGTCCGAGCACCTCGCCGCCGCGATCAGCGGCGACTCCACGCTGCTCGTGCAGGGCACGGCGGGCACGGCGGAGGAGGCGATCCGCTACGGCTGGAACTACGCGCGGCTGCTCGCCGAGGGCCCCTCGGAGCGCGCGCTCGTGGAGAGCCCGCTGATGCGCGCGATGCGGCACGGCTCCGTCGCCCGCATCGAGGAGCTGACCCGGATGCCCTCCGACGTCCAGGACGCCCTCATCACCGTCCTGTCCGAGAAGACGCTGCCCGTGCCCGAGCTGAACACCGAGGTGCAGGCGCGCAAGGGCTTCACGGTCATCGCGACCGCCAACGACCGCGACCGCGGCGTGAACGAGCTGTCCAGCGCGCTGCGCCGCCGGTTCAACACGGTCGTGCTGCCGCTGCCGGAGTCCGTCGAGGACGAGGTCGCGATCGTCGCGCGCCGCGTCGACCAGATCGGCGCCGGGCTGGAGCTGCCCGAGAGCCCGGCGGGCCTGGAGGAGATCCGGCGCGTCGTCACGGTGTTCCGGGAGCTGCGGTCCGGGGCGACGGCCGACGGGCGCACCAAGCTGAAGTCGCCCAGCGGCACCCTCAGCACCGCCGAGGCCATCTCGGTGGTCACCAGCGGGCTGGCGCTGGCCGCGCACTTCGGCGACGGCGTGCTGCGCGCCGCCGACGTGGCGGGCGGGATCGTCGGCGCCGTCGTCCAGGACCCGGTGTCCGACCGCGTCGTGTGGCAGGAGTACCTGGAGGCGGTCGTCCGGGACCGCCCCGAGTGGCGGGACTTCTACCGCGCCTGCCGGGAGGTCTCTTGAGCCAGGTCGAAGTCTTCGGCATCCGGCACCACGGGCCGGGGTCGGCCCGCGCGCTGCGGGGTGCGCTGGAGGACTTCAAGCCGGACGCGGTGCTCGTCGAGGGGCCGCCCGAGGCCGACGCGATCGTGGAGCTGGCGGGCGACCCGGGGATGGTGCCGCCGGTCGCCCTGCTCGCCTACTCCCCCGCACCCGCCGACGGCGACCGCCGGGCCGCGTTCTGGCCGTTCGCCGAGTTCAGCCCGGAATGGCAGGCGATCAGGTACGCGCTGTCGGCGGGCGTGCCCGTCCGGTTCTGCGACCTGCCCGCCGCGAACCAGCTCGTCGCCGAGGAGGAGCCGCCCGAGGAGGGCATCCGGCTCGACCCGCTCGGCTGGCTGGCGAAGGCCGCCGGGTACGACGACGCCGAGCGCTGGTGGGACGACGTGGTCGAGCACCGCCACGGCGGCCCGTCCCCGTTCCCCGCCATCGCCGAGGCCATGGCGGAGCTGCGCGGCGAGCTCGAACCGGCCGCCCGGGAGGAGCAGCGCGAGGCCCACATGCGCAGGACGGTGCGCCGCGCCCTCAAGGAGGGCCACGAGCGGGTCGCCGTGGTGTGCGGCGCGTGGCACGTCCCGGCCCTGCGCGCCAAGGTCCCGGCGAGCCGCGACGACCGGACGCTGCGCGGCCTGCCGAAGACCAAGGTCGCCATGACGTGGGTGCCGTGGACGCACGGGCGGCTCGCCGGCCGGTCCGGCTACGGCGCCGGCGTGCGCTCCCCCGGCTGGTACCACCACCTGTTCGCGGCCCGCGACCGCCCGATCGAGCGCTGGCTGACCGCCGCCGCCCGCGTCCTGCGCGAGGAGGACCTGCACGTCTCCTCCGCGCACGTGATCGAGGCCGTCCGGCTCGCCGAGGCCCTGGCCGCGCTGCGCGGACGCCCCCTCGCCGGGCTGGACGAGGTCACCGAGGCGACCCGGGCCGTCCTGTGCGAGGGCGCCGAGCTGCCCGTCCGGCTCATCCAGGACCGGATGGTCGTCGGCGAGCGGCTCGGCGCCGTCCCGGACCGGACCCCGATGGTGCCGCTGCAGCGCGACCTCCAGGCCGAGCAGCGGCGGCTCAGGCTCAGGCCGAGCGCCCTTGAGAAGGAGCAGGACCTCGACCTGCGCAAGCCCACCGACCTGGAGCGCAGCCGCCTGCTGCACCGGCTCCGCATGCTGGACGTGAACTGGGGCGTCCCGTCGGAGAGCCGCTCCAAGGGCACGTTCCGCGAGACGTGGACGCTGCTCTGGCGGCCCGAGTTCGACGTGGAGCTGATCGAGGCGAGCGCGTGGGGCACCACCGTGCGCGGCGCGAGCACCGCCCGCGCGCGGGAGGCGGCCGAGAGCGCCGCCGCCCTCGCCGACCTCACCGACGTGGCCGAGCGCTGCCTGCTCGCCGACCTCGGCGACGCGCTCCCCGCGGTCATGCGCGCCCTCGCCGACCGCGCCGCCGTCGACACCGACGTCGCGCACCTGATGGCGGCGATGCCCGCGCTGGTGCGCGCGCTGCGCTACGGCGACGTCCGCGGCACCTCCACCGGCCCGCTCCGCACGGTGGTCGACGGCCTCGTCGTCCGGGTCTGCGTCGGGCTCCCGCCCGCGATCACCGGGCTCGACGACGACGCCGCCCGCGAGTTCCTCGGGCACGTCGACGCCGTCCACGGCGCCCTGTCCCTGCTCGCCGACGAGGGCCACGTCGAGCGCTGGCGCCGCGCCCTGGAGGGCCTGCTCGGCCGCCCGGACGCCCTGCACGGCCTCATCGAGGGGCGCCTCACCCGCCTGCTGCTGGACGCCGGGCGGCTGCACGACGTCCCCGACCGGATGGCGCGGGCCGTGTCCACCGGCGCGGCGCCCGACCGCGCCGCCGCCTGGGTCGAGGGCTTCCTCGCCGGCGGCGGCCTCCTGCTCCTGCACGACGAGGCGCTCCTGCGGCTCGTCGACGGGTGGATCGCCGGCCTGCCCGCCGACTCGTTCACCGACGTCCTGCCCCTCCTGCGCCGCACCTTCGGCGCCTACCCCGCCGCCGAGCGCCGCGCCATCGGCGAGCGGCTCCGCCGCCGGGGCCGCGCCCCGCCGGGCGGGACCGGCCGCCGGAGGACGACGTCGACGAGGCCCGGGCCGCCCCGGCGGCCGCCACGGCCCTGCGGATCCTCGGATGGGAGAGCCCCGCATGACGAACGAGAGCGCGACCGGCGAGAGCGCGGACGACCGGCTGCGGCGCTGGCGGCTCGTGCTGGGCGGCGACCAGGCCGACGGGACCGGCGTGACGCTGGGCGGCGACGACGTCCGCATGGACGGCGCCCTGGAGCGGCTCTACGGGGCCGGCGGCGGCGAGGGGCGGCCGCGGCCGGGGCGGCGCGGCGCCGGGCTCGGCGACTCGGCGCCCTCCGTGGCCCGGTGGCTCGGCGACATCCGCGCCTACTTCCCGTCGAGCGTCGTGCGGGTGATGCAGAAGGACGCGATCGAGCGCCTCGACCTCACCCGGCTGCTGCTGGAGCCGGAGATGCTGGACGCGGTCGAGCCCGACGTCCACCTCGTCGGGACGCTGCTGTCGCTGAACCGGGTGCTGCCCGACAAGGCCAGGGAGTCGGCGCGCGCGGTGGTCCGCACGGTCGTGCGCGACCTGGAGCGGCGGCTCGCGCAGAAGACCCGCTCGGCCGTCGGCGGGGCCCTGGACCGGTCGGCGCGGGTGCTGCGCCCGAGGCGGCTCGCCGACGTCGACTGGGACCGCACGATCCGCGCCAACCTGCGCCACTACCTGCCCGACCAGGGCACCCTCGTGCCGGAGCGGCTGATCGGGTACGGCAGGCGGCGGCAGGCCGTCAAGCGGGACGTGGTGCTCGCGATCGACCAGAGCGGCTCGATGGCGGCGTCGGTGGTGTACGCCAGCGTGTTCGGGGCGGTGCTGGCGTCGATGCGGTCGCTGCGCACGTCGCTGGTGGTGTTCGACACCAGCGTCGTGGACCTCACCGACCAGCTCCACGACCCGGTTGAGGTGCTGTTCGGCACGCAGCTCGGCGGCGGCACCGACATCAACCGCGCCGTCGCGTACTGCCAGGGGCTGGTGACGCGACCGGCCGAGACGACCCTCGTGCTGATCAGCGACCTGTACGAGGGCGGCGTCCGCGACGAGATGCTCCAGCGGGTCGCGGCGCTGACGGCGTCGGGCGTGCAGGTCGTCGTCCTGCTCGCCCTGTCGGACGAGGGCGCGCCCGCCTACGACCACGACAACGCGGCGGCCCTGGCCGCGATGGGCGTCCCGGCCTTCGCGTGCACCCCCGACGCCTTTCCCGGGCTGATGGCCGCCGCCATCGAACGCCGCGACCTCAAGGAGTGGTCCGAGCGCGCCGCACCGGACCGGTGAGCGCGTCAGACCGGTGAGCGGGACAGGCCGCGGACCAGGAAGAGCACCACCAGGGCGGTCACCAGGGCGTGGCCGGCCAGCGCGGACGGCTGGATCTCGACGAGCGCGCCCCAGGCCGCCCACATCGCGACGCGGGCGACACGCGCGGCCATCACCGTCCCGGCGGCGGCGCGGCTGCCGCGCCACGCCAGGATCACCCCGACCAGCGTGACGACGGCGACGACCGCGAACGACGAGGCGACCACGGGCAGCAGGCCGCCCCGGTGGCCCTCGCTGAGGGACGGCCGGGCGATCAAGATCGCGAGGGCGGCGACGTCCAGCGCGGCGAGAAGGCCGGCGAGGAGCAGGCCGGTCACGACCGCCGGGCCGCGCCGCAGCGTCCGGACGCCGCGGGGCGACCGGGGCAGCGGGCCCGGTGCGGGCCCCGGCCCCTGCGTCGGCGCGGGCGCGGGCGCGGGTGCGGGCGGAGGCGGCGCGGGTGAGGCCGGTCCGGGTGAAGGCGGCGCGGGCACAGCCGTGGACGGGCCGGGCCAGGTCGGCGTCTGCTCCCAGGAATCCGGGGCGGACGCGTCGGCGGCCGGCTGCGGCGCGAGCTCGGCCGCGGGCTCCGGGACCGGCGACGTCGGGCCGGCGAAGTCCTCCGTGAGGAACTCGGGAGGGATCTCCAGGCGGGCGTGCCGCTCGCTCTCGCCGAGCAGCCACAGCAGGACGTCCTCGGAGGTGGGACGGGCCTGCGGGTCCTTGGCGAGGCAGGCGGCGGCGACCTCGGCGAGCGGGCCGGGCAGGGCGCCGAGGTCGGGCGTCTCGTTCAGGATCCGGTACATCACCGCGGGCAGCGGGCCGCCCGCGAAGGGATCGCGGCCGGTGGCGGCGAACAGCAGGGTGCTCGCCCAGGCGAACAGGTCGGCCGACGGCCCGACCCGCCCGGTGAACTGCTCGGGCGCCATGTAGGCGGGGGTGCCGACCACCTGGCTCGTCATCGTCGCGCTCGCGTCGAACGCGCGGGCGATGCCGAAGTCGATCACGCGCGGCCCGTCCGGGCCCATCAGCACGTTCTGCGGCTTGAGGTCGCGGTGCACGACGTTCGCGCGGTGGATCGCCGACAGCGCCGTCACCGAGCTGATCGCGAGCCGGTCGAGCGCCGCGCCGGTGCGCGGCCCCTGGTCGTGGACGAGGGCGCGCAGCGACGGTCCCGGCACGTACTCGCTGACGATGTAGGGGCGGTCGCCCACCACGTCGGCGGCGAGCATCTGCGCGGTGCAGAACCCGGCGACCCGCTCCAGGACGGCCATCTCGCGCACGAACCGCTCCCGCGCGCTGGCGTCCCCGGCGAGCTGGGCGTGCAGCAGCTTGACGGCGACCCGGGACGGCCCGGGGCCCGGCTCGGCGGGCCGGCCGAGGTAGACCGCGCCCTGGCCGCCGGCGCCGATCCGGCCGAGCAGCTCCCACCGTCCGAGCCGGGTGGGATCGGCCGCTGTGAGGGGAACAGGACCCGCCATTCGCACCCTCTCGAAAAAATTGAGCATTCCCGCGGGCACAAAACCGCTCCGCCCGGCATCGAAGAGTATAGGTTCGGCGAGCCCGAAGCGGGAGAAGAGATGCTGCAGATTCGTTCGACGATTGCGCGGTCCAGGCCAGGCGCCGTGCCGCTGGCGGGGTGCGTCGCGGCCCTCGTGGCGGCCGGCGTGCTGACCGGCTGCGGGGACGCCGGCGCGACCATCACGCGGCTGACGGTGGGTTCGCCGGGGCCCGACCCGTACACGCTGGCGTCCGGCACCGACAGGGTGGACGTGAAGGCGCGGCCGCAGGCGGGCGGCACGAAGGAGGGGGACGCACCGGGACTCTACGGCGGCACGCGCCGCGCTTCCACCTGCGACAGGGAGCGGCTCGTCGCCTTCCTGCGGACTCATCCCGACAAGGCGCGGGCGTGGGCGCGCGTGCAGGGCATCCCGGTGGGCGACATCCCGCAGTACGTGTCGCGGCAGACGCCGGTGCTGCTGCGCACCGACACGCTCGTCACCAACCACGGGTACCGGGACGGGGAGGCGGTGAGCGACCCCGCCGTCCTTCAGGCCGGAATGGGCGTTCTGGTCAATGGTTACGGAGTGCCCACGGTGAAGTGCAATTGCGGCAATCCCCTCAGTCCGCCCGGCAAAAAGATCTCCACCCGGAACGCGTCGTACAGTGGCCGGTCCTGGCCGGGATTCGAGAAGGGGAATGTCACCCGGGTACAGCCGCGTGATTCCCGTAAGGGACCGATCGCCACTTTCGTCCTTGTCGACCCGGAGGCCACGATGGGATTCGCCCGGCCCCGCGCCACCGGAGGGGCGTCGGACGGGCCGCCGACCCCGCTGCCGCCGGCGGAGACCGAGGTCGTGGCGAGCGACTCGCCCGCGCCGTCCGGCTCGGGCCTGGAGACGCCCGGCGCCGAGTCCCCCGGCACGGAGTCGCCCGGCACCGAGGCGCCGGCGCCGGAGTCGCCCGGCGCGCGGTCACCGGGGACCGAGTCGCCCGGACCGCAGACCCCGGGCCCCGCGCTCTCGTCCCCGTCGCCGGGCGTGGTCACGCAGGACCCGGGTACGGGCGCCGGTGGGAAGGAGGCGCCGGGCGACGAGGCGCACGGGCCCGTCTCCCTGCCGCCGTCGAGGGAGCCCGCGCCCGCGACCTCCTGAGATCGTGCGCTATCTTTGCTCATATGAGCAGTGCTTCAGATGTCATCGCCCCGGACGCCTGCGCCGTCCGGGTGGTCGACGCCGCGAAGGTCGCCGCCGTCTCGGCCTCCCTGCCGGACACGGAGACGATCACCGAGCTGGCGCAGGTGTTCGGGCTGCTGTCCGACCCCGGCCGGCTGCGGGTGATCACCGCACTGCTCGAAGGGGGAGAGATGTGCGTGTGCGACATCGCCGCGTCCTGCGGGCACTCGGAGTCGGCGGTCTCGCACGCGCTGCGCCTGCTGCGCGCCAACCGCGTCGTGCGCGTCCGCCGCGCCGGCCGGATGGCCTACTACCGGCTGGACGACTCGCACGTCCGGCTGCTGCTCGATCTCGCCCTCACCCACGTCGGCCACGGGGAGGAAGGCCCATGATCGGGGACCGCGGGGACACGCCCGGGAAGCGGGGGCACGAGCACGGGGGCGCCCGGCACGGGGGGCACGGCCACGGGCACGGGCACGCCGTCTCCGCCGGCGCCGACCGGCGGCTGCTGACCGGCGCGCTGGCGCTGATCATCGCCTACATGTCGGGCGAGGTGGTCGTCGGCCTGCTCGCCGGGTCGCTGGCACTGATCACCGACGCCGCGCACATGATGACCGACGCGTTCGCGATCGCGCTGGCGCTGGTCGCGATGCGCATCGCCGCGCGCCCGCCGAAGGGCGGGTACACCTTCGGCCTGCGCCGCGCCGAGATCCTCTCCGCGCAGCTGAACGGGCTGACGCTGATCCTGCTCACCGTCTACTTCGTGTACGAGGGGGTCCGGCGGCTGGTCGAGCCGCCCGCGGTGGAGGGCCAGTTCGTCTTCTGGACGGCCCTCGCGGGCATCGCCGTCAACGTCGCGGCGACGATGCTGATCAGCCGGGCGGACCGGCGCAGCCTGAACGTCGAGGGCGCGTTCCAACACATCCTGAACGACCTGTTCGCGTTCGTCGCGACCGCGGTCGCGGGCCTGGTCGTGTGGACGACGGGCTTCGCCCGCGCGGACGCGATCGCCTCGCTGGTGGTGGCCGCGCTGATGCTCAAGGCCGGGTACCGGCTGCTGCGGGACGCGGGCCGGGTGCTCATGGAGGCCGCGCCCGCCGGGATCGACCCGTCCGAGCTCGGCGCGCGGCTCGCCGGGCGCCCCTGCGTCGAGGAGGTCCACGACCTGCACGTGTGGGAGGTCAGCTCGGGCTACCCGGCGCTGTCGGCGCACGTGCTCGTGGACTCCCAGGGCGACTGCCACGCCGTCCGCCGCGACCTGCAGGAGCTGCTGCGCGACGCCTACGCGATCACGCACACGACGCTGGAGGTCGACCACGTGGCCGAGCCGTCCGGCGGCGGCCACGTCCACTGCGACGACGCGCACGGCCCCCGCCATGTGGCGGAGGCCGCCGAGCCCCACGAGCACGCGGGCGGCGCGCCGTGCGACCACTAGGGCCGCGCGGGCGCGCCGCCCCGTGATCAGCGGGTGGTGCAGGCGGCGCCGTTCACCGTGAAGGCGCTCGGGGGCGGGTTCGCCCCGCCGCTCGATCCGTTGAAGCCGATCGTCACCGAGCCTCCCGGCCGGATCGTCCGGTTCCAGTCGAGGTTGCGGGCGGTCACGTCCGGGCCGCTCTGCGACCAGGCGGCGTTCCAGCCCTGGGTGACGCGCTGCCCCGCGCCGAACGCGAACTTCAGCGCCCAGCCCTCGATGGGCGAGGTCCCGGTGTTGGCGACGGTGACCTGCGCGGTGAAGCCCGCCCCCCACTGGCTCTGCACCGAGTACCCGGCCGCGCACGCCGGGGCGGCCGGGCCGCCGCCCGCCGGGATCTCGACCAGCGTGATCGAGGACGCGGGGAACGCCGAGGTGAACCCGTCCGCTCCCACCGCCACGTCCGGGGCGCGGACGATCGCGGCCGGGTCGGCGCCGCCGTACCGGTAGACGCGCCCCGCCGCCGAGCCCGACCGCCCGGCGATCGAGACGGTGCTGGTGAGGTCGTCGGTGAGCGACTTGTTCACGATCATGAGGGTGAGCGCCCCGTCGGACGCGCGCTCCGCCGCGTACACCGCGAGCCTGCCCTGGTCGGCGCTCGACGCGCGGACGGACGTCTCGCCGAACGAGGCGCCCGCGCCGTCGTAGTTCCGGTACATGCGGAACGCGTAGGCGCCCGGGTCGGACGCGCCCGGCGGCGCCCACAGCGTCGCCAGGTCGAGCCCCTCGCGGCCGAAGATCCCGAGGACGTCCGCCTGGGCCAGCGCGCCGTTCAGATGGCCGAGCGCGCCCCAGTTGTACTCGGTGATCGCCAGCTTGGTGCCCGGATAGTTCTGGTTCACGAGCTCGCGCATCCGCGGGATGTAGTTGATCGGCTGGCCGATCCAGCTCTCGTCGGTGTAGGCCGGGTCCCACAGCTGCCGGGTGGAGCGCAGCCGGAGCTCCTGGGTCGCCGCGTCGCCGGGGTCGGTGGAGGACACCCCGGCCTGCTGCGGGTAGATGTGCTCGTCGAAGTAGTCGAGGATGCGGGTGCCGTGCTCCTGCTCGTAGGCCTTCATCTGCCGCAGGTACCAGTCGGCGAACGGGACGCCGCCGTGCGCCGCCCGGTCCGGCGGGTTCGACCAGCAGTCCCCGCCCTCGCGGTCGCAGGTCTGCTTGTCCAGGCCCGACATCGTCAGCGACTGGAAGCCCCAGCCGACCGGGCCGAGCGTCCTGGCCCCCGGGTCGGCGGCCTTCACCGCGGAGGCGATCGCGTACGTCTGGCGGCGCATCTCGTCGTAGCCGGCGCCGTCCGGGTGCACGTCGCGGTGGGTGGCGTGCCAGAGGTCGGGCTCGTTGTCGAGATCGTAGAAGCGCACCCCGCCGTCGTCCGCCCGGCCGTACTTGCCGGTCAGGTGGGACAGCCAGTCGGTGACGTACCGGGGGCCGGCCGGGACGCTGGTGTCGGCCGGGTCGTTGCCCGTGACGTTCGAGCCGTCCGGCTTGACCCCGTTGCCGCAGTCGGGCCGCCACTGGGCGTCGGCGCCCTGCTGCGGGCCGTACTTGGCGATGCCGAACCCGCAGGTGTAGTCGCGGCCCTTCGGCGTCCAGCCGATCAGCGGGACGGTCAGGAGCGTGCCGGTGCCGGTCCGGCGGTCCTGCTCGGTGAACTGGTCGGTCTCGGATCCGTCGGGGAGCTTCGCGGGGTCCGGCGCGGGGCCGGGCACGTTCTCGAAATACCAGTCCGAGCCCCGGTTGGTCTCGTCGTAGCGGTAGTTGTAGCGCGTTGTCGCGTTGCCGCCCCACCGCCGGACGGGGAGGCGCAGCTCCTTGGCGAGTTCCTCGGACGCGAAGTTCATCCCGTACACGTAGGGGCTGATCGCGTGCCGGGACGCGGACGGGTCGACGGTCAGCGCGGGCCCGTCCGCGGCCTGCGCCGGGGGCGCGGCCCACGGCAGGAGCGCGGCGGCCGCGGCGACGGCGAGCCAGGCCTTCCTGGTCATGTCACACCTCGCATGCCTTGTCGTTCACCTCGAACGCGGCGGGCGCGCCGCTCGCCGCGCCGGTCGCCTGGAACCCGACCGTGAGCGAGGCGCCGGGCGCGACCGAGGCGTTCCAGTCGAGGTTCTTGGCCGTGACGGCGGCGCCGCTCTGCGACCAGGCCGCGCTCCACCCCTGGCCGACCTTCTGGTCGCCGGGGAAGGCGAACTCCAGCGTCCAGCCGTTCAGCGCCGAGGACCCGGTGTTGGTGATGGTGACCTGGGCGGTGAAACCGCCTGACCAGCTGTTCTGCACGGTGTAGGCGACCTTGCACGACGTTCCCGGCGTGCCCGGGTCGCCGGGGTCGCCGCCCGGGTCGCCCGCGCCGAGCAGGTAGGGGTCGAGGTAGGCCTGCTTCGCCGTGTTGACGGTCGTCCAGTCGTCGTTGAGGATGCCGCCGGTGTCGCCCGAGTTGGGGTTCCACGACCAGAAGGTGAAGGAGACGCCGCCCGTACCCTTGCCGAGGTAGGCCATCAGGGTGCGCAGCCACGTCTGGTCGCGCGGGTCCCTCAGCGTCGTCCCGAACTCGCCGAGCAGGACCGGCGCGACGTTGTTCTTGTAGAGGTAGCCCCAGTTCTTGTCCCAGATCCCGGCCAGGTTGGACGGGAAGGACGGGTCGTCGAACCACGGCTGCGGGTACACCGACGTGGCGTAGTCGTGGGCGGAGTACACGAGCCGGTTCGCGACGTTCAGCCGCACGGGGTACTGCGCGGCGCCCTGGAGGTTGCCGCCCCACCAGTAGTTGTCGCTCCCCTGGTCGTTGACGCCCTCGACGATGATCAGCCAGTTCGGGTTGGCCGCGAGGATCGCGTTGCCGGCCCGCTCGGCGGCCAGCCGCCAGTCCCTCGACTGGTCGCCGCAGCCCCAGCACGCCGGGGAGTGCGGCTCGTTGTGCAGGTCGGCCCCGATGACCGTGGTGTCGCCCGCGTAGTGCCGGGCGAGCATCGTCCAGTCGGAGATCCAGCGCGACTCGGGGTAGGCGGCGGTGTACCAGAGCGCGGACTGGCCGCCGGAGTCCGGGCGGTGCCGGTCGAGGACGACCTTGAGCCCGATCCGCCCCGCGTAAGCGATGATCTTGTCCAGGATCTGCAGCCCGTTCAGCCCCTGCAGGTCGGGGTTCTTGGCGTAGTCGATGCTGTTCGGCGTGCTGCCGGAGTCGAACAGCTGGCTGCTGTAGGGCAGCCGCAGCGTGTTGTACCTCAGGCTCTTGATCTGGTCGAGCATGTCCTTGTAGCCGCGCGACCAGAGGCCGTGCGGCGCGTAGTTGGACGTCTCGGCGCCGAACCAGTTGACGCCCGTCATCCGCACCGGCTGCCCGGCGGCGTCGAGCAGTTGCCGGCCGCTGGTGTGCCAGTAGCCGGCACCCGCCGCGCGGGCGGGGCGCGGCGCGGCCTGGACGAACGCCAGCGCCAGCAGCACGGCCACGATGATCGGGACGAGGCGGGTCCGCCGGAGTCTCACGGTCACGGTCGTTCTCATACGGGGTCCTCGATCGACGGGGGTGGGAGCGCTCCCACAGTCGGCCGCGGCACCCGGCCTGTCAAGGACGGCTCCAGCCGTCCCGCGCTGACCAGGCACCCCGCGTGAAAACTGGTGAAAGGGCTGGCCCCGCACTCTGTGCGGGGCCAGCGGCTAACAATCAACGGTCAGGCAACAACAAAGTCGGTTCGTCAGCTCTTGGTCTTGCCCGCCTTCGGGTTGACGCCGAGCTTCTTCGCCGTCTCCTTGACCAGCTTGTCGAGTTCCTCCTTGGGCCCACTGAAGATGACCTGCGGGTAGGTCTTGTCATCCTCGGGCTGCGGAGGCGTATCGGCTGCCATATTCATCCACTCCATCTCGTTTTATCCCTAATAAGAGGTCGAAGCATTGACTCCGACCACACGGGGATCGTCCGAGATACTCGGGACGCCGCAACAGCGGTGCGCCGGCTAGGAGAGGGCGAACAGGTCGGCGGGGCCGTGCCAGCAGACCGCGCGCAGCCAGTCGTCGCCGAGATCGAGCGCGGCCAGCGACTCCAGCTGGTGCGCGTACTCGTAGGGGATGTTCGGGAAGTCGGTGCCGAGCAGGATGCGCCCCTCCAGGCCGAGGTCGCGCAGCCGGGGCAGCAGCGCGTCCGGGAAGGGCGCCAGGGCGGCGAAGCGGGTGAAGATCATCGTCGTGTCGAGGCGGACGCGCTCGTGGGCGTCGGCCAGGGCGAAGAAGCCCTCGAACTCCGGCGCGCCGAGATGGGCGACGATCGCCGTCAGGCCCGGGTGGCGGGCGAGCACCTCGCCGAACGGGCCGGGCCCGGTGAAGCCGTTGGCCACCGGACCGGAGCCGGCGTGGACGAGGGCGGGCACGCCGGCGTCGGCGAGCATCCCCCAGACCGCGTCCAGCTCCTTGAGGCGCGGATCGAAGCCGCCGACCTGGAGGTGGACCTTGAAGACGCGGGCGCCCGCGTCCAGCGCGCGGCGCACGTACTCCTCGACGCCGGGCTCGGGATAGAACGTGGCGGACTGGAGGCACTCGGGGACCCGGGCGGCGAACCGGGCGGCCCACTCGTTCAGGGACTCGGCCATTCCGGGCCGGTGCGGGTAGGCGAGCGAGGTGAACGCGCGGACGCCGAGCCCGCGCAGGAAGTCCAGCCGCTCCTGCTCGGAGTCGCGGTAGCGGATGGGCCACTCGGTGCCGATCAGCGGCCCGGCCTCGTCGAAGTAGTCCCACACCGCGCTCATCAGGCGCTGCGGCATGAAGTGGACGTGGACGTCGATGATGCCGGGCAGCCCGAGCGACCGCCAGAACGCGGGGACAGCTGAATCAGAACGAGGTTCGGCCACGCCCCGACCCTAGCCGCTCAGGTGATCTCGGCGAGCAGGGCGGGCAGCGCGGCCCGCAGCTCGCGGCGCCAGTACGGCCAGGTGTGGGTGCCGCGGTAGAAGTGCGTGGAGACGGGGACGCCGAGCTTCTTCAGCTTGCCCGCGAACTCGCGGGAGACGGTGTGGGCGAGGGCCTCCAGCGCGTCGTGCGGGACGGGGTCCCGCCCGCCCCGGCCGGGGTGGTCGAAGGGGCCGGGGGCGCCGTCCCCCGCGCTGACGTGCACCCGGACGCCCGCGAGGCGCCCGGCGAGGTCGTAGGGGTTGTGCTGGCGCCACACGACGCGCTGCTCGTCGGGGTCGCCCCACACGTCCGTCCAGTCGAGGGACGGCGCGCCGATCGCGACGCTCAGCTCGACGAGGTCGGCGACGTCGAGCCCGGCCGGGTCGCGGTGCAGCGTGTGGACCGGCCCGCTGAACGACGCCGCCGCCCGGAAGAGGCCCCGGTGCCTGGCCGCGTACGCCAGCGCGCCGAGCCCGCCCATCGCGTTGCCGGCGACGGCGCGGTCCGGGCCCGCGCGGTATCCGCGCTCCAGGATCTGCCGCAGCTCGGCGAGGTGGAAGGTCTCCCACTTCGGGGCGCCGCCGCCGCCGCGGTTCCACCAGTCGGTGTAGCTGCCGCACGGGCC
>NZ_JBEZJP010000039.1:0-32384 GCF_040653175.1 Actinomadura sp. NPDC048032 | reverse complement strand
GGAAGTCGATCGTCCGCGGGACCGCGGTGCCGCCGCACCAGATCAACTTCGGCCGCTCCTTGAGGGCGAGGTTTACGGCCAAGTGGCGGCGCGACCCCCTCGGCCGCCGGCGACTTGCGGAAGGGGAGCGGTGGCACGGCGCGCGGCCCGGCGCGTTCGTCCGGTGACCGGCACCCACGCCGCACGCTCCAGGCGGCCTGGCGCGGGGCCGCACAGCGGCCTGAGCGCCGCCTCCCCTTGGTCCGGGAGCACCTGCGGGCACACATCCCCGATGATCCGTCGGCGCTCGTCTTCACGGGCCGAATGGCGGAGTACTGCGGCGGGGTAACTTCCGGCGGGCGTCCCGGTGGCCTCTGGCCGTGGAAACGCTCGGGCTCCCGAACCTGCACTCCCATGACCTGCGGCACACGGGCAACACGCTCGCTGCGATCGTGGAGGCGACGCTACCGGAGCGCATGGGGCACGCGAGCGACCGTGCGGCCATGATCTACCTGCACGCGACGGACGAGCGGCACCGGGAGATCGCGGACACCTTGAGTGCGATGGCCAAGGCCGAACTCAAGAAGACGAAGCAATCGGGCACGCAACGGGCACGGAAGCGAAAGAAGCGATCGTGAGAGACGAGAGCCCAGGTCAGGACATGGCGTCCGACCTGGGCTTATTCGTGTGTGGAGCCTAGGGGATTCGAACCCCTGACACCCGGCTTGCAAAGCCGGTGCTCTACCAACTGAGCTAAGGCCCCTGGTCTTGTGTTACTTGACCTGCGGTGACGCTCGATGGCGTGACCGGTGACGATCGTACACCGTAGGCGGAGCGCAGGCTTTCGAGGCTGGGCGGGCGCTGAGGCCTCGCCGAGGCTACTCGTCCTCGGCGGGGCGCGGGTCGGTCCGTGGGGCGATGCCGTGGATGCGTCGGCCAGGAGAGACGTCTCGCTCCCCGTCCGCCCCGTGTCGAGTGGTTCATGCCTTCGAGGGAATTGTCGTCACTCCTGGTAGAGGCCACGCTCCTTCCCATGGACACGAGACTCGGGATCTTGCTCCCTACCGACCGGGCTCGGTGGGATGACGCCCGCCAGCTGGTCGATTTCGCCGTCCGGGCCGAACGCCTCGGCTATGACTCGGTCTGGGCCAACGACACTCTGCTCGGTGCGCGGATCGAACCGCTGGCCATGCTCGCCGCCCTCTCATCGGCGACCGAACGCGTCACGCTGGGGACGGCCGCTCTCCTGCCCGCCTTCCGCCGGCCGGTGGTGGCGGCTCAGACGCTGGCCTCCATCGACCATCTGTCCGCGGGACGCCTGATCGTCGCCGTGGGTGCGGGTTTCCCCGGCAGGTCGGAGATCGAGTACGCCGTGTCCGGCGTGCCGTGGGAGCGCCGTTTCGGACGGTTGGACGACACAGTGGCCCTGTGGCGGGCGTTGTGGTCGGGCGAGCGTGCGTTCCAGGGCAAGGTGCTGCACTTCGACGAGCTGCCTGAATCCACACCCTCCTACCGGCCGGGCGGGCCGCCGATCTGGCTGGCCGGCGCGAGCCCCTCGGCGCTGGAGCGTGCCGGGCGGCTCTACGACGGATGGTTGCCCTACCCGCCCGATCCCGCCGACTACCGGGCGGGCCTCGCGACGGTGCGGTCGGCGGGCCGTCCTGAGGACGCGGTCACGCCGGCGTTGTTCGTCACCGTGCTGATCAGCGATGACGCGGGCGTGGAACGGCAGCTCGACGCTTACTGCCGATCAACCTACGGCCTGCCGTACGAAACGGTGCGGACGATCCAGGCGATCGTCGCGGGCCCGGCCGAACATGTGGCCGCCACGTTGGCTCGGTACCTGGAGGCGGGCGCGGAGCACCTCGTCTTCCGCATCGCCGCGCCGTCCCTCGACGCCCAGCTCGACCAGGTGGAACGCATCGCCACGACCGTGCGCCCATTGCTGAGCTCGCGCTAGCCCTTTCGGCTGTCGAATGAACCGAACAGGCGCTGCGGTCGGGCGGTCGGGGCCAGTCGCGAAGCGCATCCGCGGTGGCCAACGAACGGGCGTCGGCTTCCGTTAGTCGCTCGGGCGGGTGCGTCCGTCGTTGGCTGTCGCTTCTCGCTGCGAGATGCGACTCCCGGCTCGCCGTGGATCCCGCTGGATGCTGGAGGCCCCCGCCGGGCACGACCTCGGCGGCTGGGTTCCGCGCCTACGGGGTTATCCGTGGTCGGCGTTGGCCGGGGTGCGGAGGATGAGGTCGGGGAGGGCCGCGACCGAGGGAAGGACGTGGGTGGCGCCGGCGGCGAGGAGGCGGTCGTGGTCGTGGGCGCCGGTGAGGACGCCGGCGACGACGGACGCCCCGGAGCGGCGGCCGCAGAGCATGTCGCCCGCCGTGTCACCACAGACGGCGATGTGGCGGACGTCGTCCACGCCGAGGCGCAGGGCCGCGGTCAGGACGAGGTCGGGCCACGGCCGGCCGCGCGGGACGTCCTCGGGGCAGAGGGTCAGGTCGGCGCGGTCCCACCAGCCGAGGGCGTCGAGGACGCGGGCCTGCGTGCCGCGGCCGAAGCCGGTGAGCAGGCACACGCGGACACCGGCGCCGCGCAGCCGTGCGAGGGCGTCGTCGGCGCCGGGTACGGGTGTGAGGCCGCGCCGGTCGATGAGGTCGTGGTAGGACCGCTCGAACGCCAGATGCGCGGCCCGGGCGCGGGGTTCGTCGAAGAGCGAGCGGAAGATGCCGATCTTCGATCCGCCGCGCGCGTCACGGAAGCGGGCGAGGGCACGGCCGTAGGACGCCGTGCCGGAGACGATCCCCAGGGTGGCGATCGCCTCGGCGAAGGCGCACTCGACGGTGTCGCCGTCCGCGACGGTGGTCCCGGCGAGATCGAGGCAGGCGACGGTGATCGGCTCTGCTTCGTTCACGCCGGGGCCTGTCGCCGGCGTGTCAGCTGTCGGACGACGTGGCCTCGGTCCACAGGTCCAGCTCGGCGCGGTCCTGCTGGAGCTTGCGCCAGACGGCGAAGCCACCGAGGGCGACGACGGCGAGGACGAGAAGCTTCTTCACGGTGGGACCCCTTCACCTTCGACTATCAAGTCAGAAACCGGGGACGGCTGATCAGAGTCTGCCTCCCCCAGGCTCTCCGCAGCCTAGCAACCACGGCCGGGCGATCAGCACCGAAGGGCCCCTCCCCGGACGAGACATTCGAAAAAGCCTCGCATTTCATGCTCTCGTCGGAACGCCGGAACGGCCGCATAATCCGGGTGGAGACCTTCGGGAGTGCGGATGGCAGAAGACGACTTCCGGCGCTGGGAGCGCGAACTGGAGCCGGACGTGCCCGACGAGCGTCCGTCCGGGGGGCGCGGTCTGGTGCTGGTCGCGGGGCTGACCGCCACGGCGTGCGCGGCCGTGATCGCGTGGGGCGACGTGCCGCTCGGCACCGCCGGGCTGGTGCTCTCGTCGATCATTCTTCTGCTGTGGCGCATCGGAATGTGATCCGCCATCATCGCGGGATGGATCTGCGCGGAGCGAACGTCCTGCTGACCGGCGCGACCGGCGGGATCGGCCAGGCGCTGGCGAGGGCCCTCGCCGGTCGCGGCGCCCGGCTGGTGCTGACGGGCCGCCGGGCCGACGTCCTGGAACCGCTGGCCGAGCGGCTCGGCGGCCGCGCCATCGTCGCCGACCTCGCGGACCGGGCGGCGGCCGAGAGCCTCCTGGACGAGGCGGGCCGGGTGGACGTGCTGGTCGCGAATGCGGCGCTGCCGGCGTCCGGGCTGCTCTCGGGGTACTCGATCGGGGAGATCGACCGGGCGCTGGACGTGAACCTGCGTGCGCCGATCGTGATGGCGAAGCTCGCCGCAGCGCAGATGGCCGATCGTGGCCGCGGCCACCTGGTCTTCGTTTCGTCGCTGGCCGGCAAGACGGCGTCGGGGCACGCGTCCCTCTACAACGCGACGAAGTTCGGTATGCGGGGGTTCGCCCTGGCGTTGCGCGAGGATCTGCGCCCGCACGGCGTCGGTGTCTCGACGGTCTTCCCCGGCTTCATCCGGGACGCGGGCATGTTCGCCGAAGCGGGCGTGACCCTGCCCAAGGGGATCGGGACGCGGTCGCCCCGGGACGTGGCGCGCGCGACCGTCCGGGCCGTCGAGCGCGACATCGCGGAGATCGACGTGGCGCCGCTCGGGCTGAGGATCGGCGCGCGGATCGGCGGGGTCGCGCCCGTCCTGTCGGCGGCCGTGCAGCGGCGCGCGGGCGGGCACCGGATCTCGCGGGGCCTCGCGGACGGACAGCGCGGCAAGCGGTAGCGACAAATCTGGATCTTCCAGCGATAATCCGGACGGGCCCGCTTGATCAGCGGGACGAGCCGGCGCAGCGGCCGGGCCCTATCCCGCCCGCCGCGCGCCCCCGCGCGAGGAGGGTCTGCGCCATGCGGACGGGCAGGAAAATCGTGATCGGGGCGGCGGCCGCGGCCGTCCTGTCGCTGGTGTCGGTGCCCGCGCGGGCGGCGGAACCCGCGGACGCGACCGTGGTGCCGGTGCAGGTCACCGGCGATCCCGCGAAGCGCTTCAATCTCGTGGTGCTGGGTGACGGCTACACGGCGGCGGACATGCCGAAGTTCCGCGCGCACCTCGCCAAGCACCTCAACGACCTGTGGACGATCGAGCCGTTCAAGTCGTATCGCAGCTACATCAACGTGTACGCGGTGGAAATCCCGTCCGGCGAGTCCGGCGTGAGCTGTGACCCGGCGCTGTCATCACCGCGGCGCACGACGCCCTTGAGCATGGCCTTCTGGAGCGGCTGTAGACAGGACGGCATTCAGCGCCTTCTCGTCATGAACTCTGCGGCCGCCAAGACGTATGCAGATCTCGTCCAAGGCACGACTGTAGGAAACCGTCAGATCCTCGCGCTCGCGAACAGCGACACCTATGGCGGTGCAGGGGGCGCCTACGCGACGGCGTCCGGTGGGAACGCCATGTCGGCTCTCATCGCACCGCACGAACTCGGCCACTCGCTAGGTGGGCTGGACGACGAGTACGACTACTACCAGCGAGGCGTCCCTGGTGGGACGTACACCGGCCCTGAGCCCGCCTCCATCCATCACACGCTTCTGACCGAGGAGGAGATGAAGGCACAGAAGCAGAAGTGGTGGCGGTGGCTCGGGGAACGCAGCGAGTCCGGGGGCACCATCGGGCGGTACGAAGGTGGCCTCTACTCAGGTAAGGGCGTGTGGAGGCCGAGCCAGCACTCGATGATGAAAACGCTCGGCTACTACTACGACCAGGTCGCGCGTGAACGGATGACCCAGCGGATCTCAGGCAAGGTCAACCTCGTCCAGGCGAACACGCCCACGAACGCACCGGTGGGCGACGACCGTGTGCTGTGGGTCGAAACGATGCATCCGACCGGCCATCCTCTGTCCGTTGCATGGACGGTCGACGGGAAGACCGTCGGGCACGGCGCGAACCTCGACCTGGCCAGGCTGCACCTGAGGAAGGGCACGCACACGGTCAAGGCCACTGTCACCGATCCCACCGGCTTCGTCCGGGACCCGGCGATCCGGTCGTCCGCCGCGCTCACGCAGGTGCGCACATGGACGGTCGACACCGGCGTGAGCACTCCGCCTGAGAACGTGCCTGTCGACTTCAGTTCGTCCACGCCCACGGAGACACCGGTAGGAAGCGATTCCGTCGTCTACGTGGAGACGACCCACCCGGTGCAGAGCACACCCAAGGTGAAGTGGGTACTGGACGGGCGCCCCGTACGGGGCGGCGACCGAGACATCGATCTCGGACGGTTCCGCTTGGCGAAGGGCACGCACACGCTGGTCGCTCGGGTCGGCTCCAACACCCGCACATGGACGATCGACGCGCAGGCGCCGGTCGTCGCGTACGAACTGTCCAAGGCGGCGCAGAGCCAGGTTCGTCCTGGTCGGACGCCCGAGTACGTCTTCGACGGTCCCTTCACCATGCGGCTCACCGGCGCGGACGACCGTCCAGGCGTGGTGGTCTCCGAGTTCCGCGTGGACGGCGACGGTTGGTTCAACTACTTCGGCTGGCCGACCGACTCGTCCTCTCCCTGGCGGTTCACCGAGAACGGCACGGTCATCGACAGCCTCACCTACGGCAAGCTCGGTAAGGGCCGCCACACCATCGAGTACCGCGCGATCGACCCCGCGGGGAACGTCGGCAAGGCGGGCAAGTTCATCGCCACCCTCCGCTGAGCCCCGGCACCAGCCCTGCCCCTCCTCGCACCGGTCCCGGACCGCTGTGACTCGGGGGCAGGGCCGTGGGGTCAGCGTTCGGGCGCGGGTTCCGGCGCGGGCTTCATGGCCGGTTCGGGTGCGGCGGTGCTGCCGTCAGGCGGGGGCACCGGTGCGGCCGCGGGGGAGCGGCGCGCGGTGGCGAGGACGGAGCCGCCGAGGATCAGCACGAACGACGCGATGATCGTCCCGCTGAGCGGCTCCCCCAGGAACACGACGCCGGCCGCGACCGCCACGGCCGGGTTCACGTACGTGAACACCATGCCCCGGGACGTCCCCACCTCCCGGATGAGCTCGAAGAAGACGATGAACGCCAGCGCCGTGCAGACCAGGCCGAGGGCGACGAGCGCGGCGAGGACCCGCCCGTCGGGCATGGCGCTCGGCCAGGTGGCGATCGCCGGGCCGGTGTAGACGAGCGCGGCGATGGCCAGCGAGAACGCGGCCATGTGCAGGCTCGGAAGGTCCTGGAGCCGCCGGGTGGCGATCATCGGGGCGATCGCGTACCCGACCGCGACCAGCATGACCTCGCCGATCGCCCACGCGCTGCCGCCGCCGAGGTGCGGTCCGGCGAGCACCCCGACGCCGGCCAGGCCGACCAGCAGGCCCGCCCACCGGAGGGGCCCGAGCCGCTCGGCGTCCCCGGTGAGCCTGGCGAGCACCACGCCGATGATCGGGACGGCGGCGATGAGCAGGCCCGTCATGGAGCTGGTCAGCCGGTTCTCGGCGTCCGACAGCAGCGCCCACGGCCCGAGGATCTCCACCGCGGTGAACAGCAGGAGCGGGCGCCAGTGGCGGCGGACCACGTCCAGCCGCCCGGCCCTGAGCGCCAGCGGCAGCAGGACGAGCACGCCCAGCGCGGTGCGCGCGAACACCACCATGGGGACCGAGACGCTCTCGACCGCCACCTTGATCAACAGATAGGGGATGCCCCACAGCACGCTCATCAGCGCGAACAGCATCCAGCCGCGGCGACTCAACCCGACCTCCGTTCTCGACCGCCCGCCGGGGCCGCCTCCGCCCCGGGACCTGCGCGGAGCGGGCGCGTTCGCGATCGGCCCTGGCACCCGGGTCCGACCCGGGGCGGACGTTCAGAATCGGGGTCGGCGAGATGTGCTGTCTTGAACGCTGTTGCGGTAAACGCCCGGGGTGACGCCCAGCACGCGGCGGAACCAGCGGGTGAGGTGCGCCTGGTCGGCGAACCCGACGAGCGTCGCCGCCTCGGCCGGACGGTGGCCCGCGTCCAGCAGCGCCCGGGCGCGGGCCACCCGGTGCTGGGCGAGCCACGCGTACGGCGGCATGCCCATCGCGTCCCGGAAGGCGCGCAGGAGCTGGTAGCGCGACAGCCCCAGGTCGGCGGCGACCTCGGCGAGCGTCGGCGGGGCGGTCAGCTCGTCGGACAGGCGGGTCGCGACCGTCCGCGCGATGCTTCCGGCTTCGGCCCTGCGGCGGGCCGGGACCGCCTTCGGGCCGGACGCCGCATGCCGCCGGACGAGCGTGGCCAGCACGCCGAGGAGCCGCGACTCGCCCTCAAGCGGGTCGGCGCCGAGCCTCAGGGCATGGTGGGCGAGGCGGAGCGCCTCGCCGAGACCCCGGTCGTCGATGATCGGGTGCGCGAAGTGCGGGGATGCCGGCGCCGGGCCGGCCTCCGCGGTCGTCGCCGCGCCCAGCAGTTCGGCGGCGGGGTAGAGGCACAGGTACGCGAAACCCTCCGGCCGCGCCGGACCGCCGGTGTGCGCCTCGCCCGGCTCGACCACGACGACGCTGCCCGCCGCCGAGTAGATCCTCTCGCCCCGGTAGAGCATCGTCTCCGTGCCGTCGACGGTGACGCCGATGGCGTACTCGTCGTGGGTGTGCGGCGCGTAGTGCCGGCGGCGGATGCGGGCCGTCAGCAGATCGAGCGGCGCGCCCTGGATGCCGCCCACCCGCGTCCACAGCGTCCGGTCGCCTCCCCGGGCGTCGAGCAGGCTCGCGCCGCCCGGCCGCCGGTCAGGCCGAGAAGACGTGCCGGAGCCGCCAGCGGTCCTCGTCACGACCGAGCTCCACGACGGCCACGCCCTCCGCGCCGGTGACCCGGAACCGGTAGACCCTGCCCTCCTGGGCCGATCCGTAGGTCTTCAGCACCGCGTCGACCGCGTAGCGCGTCCCCCGCCACTCGTACGCGGTGAGCCGCCCCGCCGGGTCGTGCTCGGCTCGGACCGGCTCGTTCAGCAACTGCCCCATGCGGGGAGAGTAGCACGCGTTCGAACAAATGTTCGCAGGTCGGAGCGGCCCTCCCGCCCGGGCCGGCACCGCCTCCGGGCGAATCGGAGCGCGAAAACCACCGTGCCGCCGGGCGTGGCGAGCCGCTCGCCTCCACGGCGCCGAGCCGAGAAACACGGGTCATGAACAGACCAACGGAAAACACCCCGCGACCTCATCCCGATCACACCTGCCGACCTCGCGGGCACCGCCCCGCCCATCTGGCGATCCCCACCTCGCCGGCTCCCGCGCCCCAGGGATCGACCCTCGACCGCCACGATTCCGCGGCCAGTTCCTTCGAGTGACGACACACCCCCTGCCCTCCTGCGCCTCCCCCGCTCCAGCGGACAGAGGTGACCGCGCGCCGCCCTGCCCCACTTCTGCGCCCGCTTCGCGTCTGGCTTCTGCGAATTCATCGCGGGCTGGTCACGAAATGACCACGCGTCAGGGACCGCCTGTGGAACGGTATTGATCAGCCGGCGCTCGGAGCCGGTCGCCCGGGGTCGCCCCGGGCCGGTAACTGAAACACCGTGAGGTGAGACATGTCTCCGGACCAGATCGTCACCGCTCTGACCTTCGTGGTCGTTCTCTGTTCGATGCTCGTTGCGCACGCTGTCGGCGACCACTGGGTCCAGACCGATGTCCAGGATCGAGACAAGGGTCTGCACGGCGACCAGATGTGGAAGGGGCGCCTGGCATGCCTGCGGCATGTGGCGTCCTACACCGTCTGCACGTCACTGGTCGTCGCCATGATGTGGGCGATCCTCGGCCTGCGGATCTCGCTGTTCAGCTTCATCCTCGGGCAGCTGATATCGGCGGTCACCCACTACTGGGCCGACCGTAGGGCCCCCCTGCAGCGGCTGGCCGAACTCGTCGACAAGCTCAAGGGCCTCAGGGGCGAGGCCGTGGGCGCCTTCTACCGGCTCGGCGCCCCGCGCGCCGGCAAGGATGACAACACCGTGCTGGGAACGGGGCGGTACGCCCTCGACCAGGCATGGCACTGGTGGTGGATCTTCATCGCCTCCGTCGTGACGGCCGTCGCGGCGTAGGGACCCATCACCCCGGCGGGGCCGTCTTCCGGCATCGCCTCGAGAACCGGCCCTCGTACCCACAGGTACGGGGGCTGTTCGTTCCCTCCAGGCGCGGGGAGGCTCGGCGAGTGCCCCTGGGGGCTGTTATCCACAGGCTGTTGGTAACCGTCGCACACATCTTCCACCTCGTCGCAGCAGGGCGTTCCGGGGTCGCGTCCACAGGTGGATCCCCAGAACAGCCGGGCTTTCCACGGTCCGGACGGCTCGTCCGCCGCCGTCCTTTCCATCATGACCGAGGTCGCTCGTTCATCCACAGAATCCACAACCTGTGGATAACTATCGTGCACAACCTGGGTACGGCCCCGCGGCTCCGCGTCCACATTCTTCCCCAGCTCGCCCCCAACCCGGGCGCTCACTTGTCCACGTCGTGGAAAAGCTGCTGACCAGCAAGAAAACCCACTCTGCGCGGGCGTTCTCCACACCCCGTTCACACCCTGTGGGCGAATCCCTTCCACAACCTCACAGGACCGGTGGACAGAGTTGCCCACAGTAATCCCCAACCGTGTCCCCAACCCGGCAGTCCACCGGGACACCGCGAGGCGGAACATCGACTCGCCTCCGCACCGGCCCCCCGGCCCGGCGATCGATGCGAGGCGATCGGCATCGAGTGGCCCTCACCTGCGAGCTTCACCCCGCGCGGGTCCGGTCAGCGCGTGTCTCCGGAGGACGGAGTCCGACCGTCGACGGGGATGGCGGCTTCGAGATCGGCCAGGCGGCCGAGGTCGTCGCCCGACCGCGACGAGGCGGGCAGGCCGATCACGCGGGCCTCGGCCGTGAGGGTGCGGACGAGAGGCCATTCCTCCAGGTGGGCGGCGGCGTCGGCGCGCAGGACCAGGGCCTTGAGGCGCTCGGACGGGGACAGCGCCTCGTCGGACCGCAGCAGCCGATCGAGGATCCGGGCAGCGGCGCGATGGTCCCCCTTCGACTCGCCGAGGAGCGCGGCCATGTGGAACGCCCGGGCCACCGGCTCTTCCGGGATGGGCGCGTGCCGCGTGTCCTCCGAAATGGCCTGGCCGATGCGGAGCTGGAGCCCGTCCGGATCGCTGAGCAGGAACTGCCGGACCCCGTAGGACATGTCCCGCAACGCGCTCAGTCGAGGCAGCCCCCGGGTCGGGACCCGGCCGAGGGCCTCGCGGAGCCCGCCGCGAAACGCCTCGTACAGGGCGTCGACCTTCGTCGTGGTGATGTAGCACATGTTCATGGACGCGGCCGGGTCGTGCTTCTTCCAGCCGAAGAACTGCAGTTCGACGTCGCCGCGCCGGACGGCGAGGTACGGATTGGGGCGCGTCTGCCAGGTGGTCTGCTCGAAACCGAGCGCGCTGTAGAAGTCCCAGGTCAGCTCTATCGACCTGCACGGAAAGATCGGAATCGCCTTCTCGCCCATGGTCGGAGCCTAGGAAGGCCGGTTGCCTTAGTCAAGTTTGACTACAGCCGATCATGCAGGCGCGTGTTCCCTGTGCGCAGGTCGCGAAGGTGGAGGATGATGTTCGCCATCGCGATCATCGGTGCCGCGATCGCCGCCACTCCCGGAACCGTCTACGCGGTCCGCGCGACCGGGGCGGAGAACTCGCGGAGATCGGTTCAACCGCCCGGCGGGCACCACACGGCAAGTGAAGTGGTCCCCATCGCCAGAGTTTTCCACAGGTTGTGGAAAGGGAGGCATCCGTGGACTTCAACGAGCACACTGCGACGCGGGCCGTCCAGGACAGTTTCCGCGGCACTTCCGACCCTCGGCTCCGCGAACTGCTGGACGCGCTCACCCGCCACCTGCACGCATTCGTCGGTGAGGTCCGGCCGTCGATCCGCGAATGGGAGCAGGCGATCGGGTTCCTTACTGGCGTCGGCCAGACCTGCACGGACACGCGGCAGGAGTTCGTCCTGCTGTCGGACGTCCTGGGTGTGTCCATGCTGGTGGAGACTCTGAACGAACAGGGGGGCGGCACGGAGAGCACCGTCCTCGGCCCGTTCCACATGGTCGAGTCGCCCCCGCGCGCGCTCGGCGACAGCATCGACCTGATCGGTGAGGCGCCGCCGTGCCTCGTGGCCGGTCGCGTCCTCAGCAGCGACGGAACGCCCCTGTCCGACGCCGAGGTGGACGTCTGGCAGTGCAACGAGAAGGGGTTCTACGACGTCCAGCAGCCGGGGGTCCAACCGGCCGGCAACGGGCGCGGCCTTTTCCACACCGACTCCGAAGGGCGGTTCCGGTTCCGGACCGTCCTCCCCAGCCATTACCCGATCCCGACGGACGGGCCGGTCGGACGCTTCCTGCGGGCCACCGGCCGCCACCCCTACCGGCCGGCGCACATCCATTTCATCGTCCGGGCGGATGGCCACATCCCTCTGACCACTCACGTCTTCGTGGCAGGCAGCCCCTACCTGGACTCCGACGCTGTCTTCGCGGTCAAGCAAAGCCTCATCGTCGATTTCACCGAGTCGACCGACGCGGAGACGGCCGCCCGGAACGGTGTCCGAGCGCCCTTCCGCCACGCCGAGTTCGACTTGGTCCTGAGCAGAGAGCTCAGTTGACCCGCCCCGCGCTCTGGGTCCCCTCCGCGCCACAGGTCGGCGCCAGCAGCACCACTCCCGCAGGGCAATGTGGCAGGGTTCGAAGGGAACACCGCCCTCATCGGCATCACCGACCTCTCAGTTATCCACAACCTGTGGAGAACTGCCCCTCTTATCTGGATAACCGGCTCCGGGTCGCATAGGCCGAAGCGCGATCTCAATGCGCCGAAAGCCAAGGAGCCCAGGCAGCCGCCACGTTTCCACACCGGGCATGGCGCAACGAGTAGGCGCCCGACTCCCAAAGCCGGTCGGCGCCCATGGCTCCCCAGTGCTATCGGCCATTGAGAAGCCCGCCTGACGCGCCGCCCGCTTACGTCAAGCAGAACCCACGGTTTGTCTTGTCCAGGTCCAAGAGCGCCTCGCCCATGGTTTGCAGTGGACCACGCATTGGGGACTCTCCCGGACATCCCGACATATCGCGCGGGTGATCGGCACGCCGGGAACCGCCGCACACAGCGACCACGCACCCCTCCTGCGCCCGGCAGCGGGCGGGAGACACGACCGGGGGAAACATGAGCGACCTGATCGCCGTCGCCTACGACGACCTGCCTCGCGCCGAGCAGGCGCGCGAGAAGCTCGTCCAGCTGCACAAGGAGCACATCATCGAGCTCGCGGACGTCGTCATCGTCGAGCGCAGGCAGGACGGCAAGATCAAGCTTCATCAGGCCCGCAACCTTGTCGCGGGCGGCGCCCTCGGCGGCGCCGCGTGGGGCGGCTTGATCGGGCTCATCTTCTTCATGCCGCTGCTCGGCATGGCCATCGGCGGAGCCACCGGCGCGGCCATGGGCTCCGCGAGCGACATGGGCATCGACGACGACTTCATGCGCAACCTCGGCGAGCAGCTGCCGCCCGGCGCCGCGGCCGTGTTCGTCCTGGTCGACAAGCGCAATCCCGAGAAGGCCGTCCCGGAGATGGCGCCGCTGGGAGGCAGGCTCATCCAGACCTCGCTGTCCCCCGAGCAGGAGGAGCACCTGCGGGAGGCCGTCAAGGCCGCTCGCGCGCCCCAGCCCGCCTGAGGGCCCGACTCCGGCGGCGCGGCACGCCGCTCGCCGGAACGCGCCATGGCACGCCGATGATCCAGAGGCCGGTTTCGAGACCCTCGAAACCGGCCTCTGACCTGCCGGTCCTGAAGGGCGGTGAGCCCGCCATGTGGAGCAGTCTCTTCGGCTCCTCCAGCCTCGACATCGAGCACGAGCCTGCCCGCCCGCGGCGACGGCCAGGTTCCTGAAATTTTCAGCACCGTCCCGATGTCGAGAACGTCCCGCCGGCTCCGTCCCAGGTGCACCAGCGGCCATGACGGGCCGCGCGACGAAGGAGGACCACCATGGCGGTTCAGCGGATGGACAACGTCGGCATCGTCGTCGACGACCTTGATGCCGCGGTCGCGTTCTTCGTCGAACTCGGCATGGTGCAAGAAATGAAGGCGCAGATCGAAGGCCTTTGGGCGGACCGCACCGTCGGACTCGACGGCATCCGCAGCGACATCGCGATGATGCGGACGCCGGACGGCGACGGCAGGCTGGAACTGGTGAAGTACCACGCTCCCGCGACGGTCGGCGCGGAGCCGGAGAACCCGCCGCCCAACACGCTGGGCCTGCACCGCGTCATGTTCACCGTCGACGACATCGTGGACACCGTCGGCCGCCTGCGCGCCCACGGCGCCGAACTCCTCGGCGAGGTGGCACGGTACGAGGACAGCCACCTGCTCTGCTACCTCCGCGGCCCCGACGGCATCATCGTCGCGCTGGCCGAGCAGCTCGGCTGACGGCCGCCCGATCCCCCGCAGTAGGGACAGCTCGGAAGCTCCGAAATTCGCTGAGAAATCTCTGGGCGGCATGTCGAGAACGAACACGCGGCTCCGTCCCAGGCACTGAACACGGCCACAATGGGCCCGAACCACATCAAGGAGAACACGATGGCCAAGTACCTGCTGCTCAAGCACTACCGGGGCGCGCCGGCACCGGCCAACGACGTGCCGATGGAGCAGTGGACGCCGGACGAGCTCACGGCCCACGTGCAGTACATGCAGGACTTCATCACCCGGCTCGAAGGAACCGGCGAGTTCGTCGACTCCCAGGGGCTCTCCCAGGAGGGGTCGTTCGTCCGCTACGGCGGCGAGGGCCGGCCGCCGGTCACCGACGGCCCGTTCGCGGAGACCAAGGACCTGATCGCCGGCTGGATCACGATCGACGTCGAGAGTCGTGAGCGGGCGTTCGAGCTGGCCGGTGAGCTGTCCGCGGCGCCGGGCGCGGGCGGGAAGCCGATCTACGAGTGGCTCGAGGTGCGCCCCTTCCTGAGCGAGCCGCCCACGGTGACCGAGTGAACGAGCCGCTGCTGCGGGAGCTGGTGCCCGCGGTGATCGGTGTTCTCGTCCGCCGCGGAGCCGACTTCGCGGCGGCCGAGGACGCCGTGCAGGACGCCCTGGTCGAGGCCGTGCGCGTCTGGCCGGACGACACGCCGCAGGACCCCAAGGGCTGGCTGGTCACCGTCGCCTGGCGCAAGTTCCTCGACGCCGCCCGCGCCGACACCTCCCGGCGGCACCGCGAGGTGCGCGTCGAGACCGAGCCCGCGCCGGGCCCGGGCGAGGCCGCGGACGACACGCTCCAGCTGTACTTCCTGTGCGCGCATCCGTCCCTGACACCGGCCTCGGCCGTCGCGCTCACGCTCCGCGCGGTCGGCGGCCTGACCACGCGCCAGATCGCGCAGGCCTACCTCGTGCCGGAAGCCACCATGGCCCAGCGGATCAGCAGGGCCAAGCGGACCGTCTCGGACGTCCGGTTCAACCGGCACGGTGACGTCGCCACCGTGCTGCGCGTGCTCTACCTGGTCTTCAACGAGGGCTACTCCGGCGACGTGGACCTGGCCGCCGAGGCGATCCGGCTCACCCGCCAGCTCGCCGCCAGGATCGACCACGAGGAGGTGGCGGGCCTGCTCGCGCTCATGCTGCTGCACCACGCACGGCGCGCGGCGCGGACCGGCCCCGACGGCAGGCTCGTCCCTCTCGCCGAGCAGGACCGCGGCCTGTGGGACACCCGCCTGATCGCCGAGGGCGTCGACGTGCTCCAGGCAGCCCTCGTCCGCGATCGCCTGGGCGAGTTCCAGGCGCAGGCGGCCGTCGCCGCGCTCCACGCCGACGCCCAGACGGCCGCCGAGACCGACTGGGTCCAGATCGTCGAGTGGTACGACGAGCTGGTGCGCCTCACCGACAACCCGGTGGCCCGCCTCAACCGGGCCGTCGCGGTCGGCGAGGCCGACGGCCCGCGGGCCGGCCTGGCCGCCCTGGCGGAGCTCGACCCGTCCCTGCCCCGCTACACCGCCGCAGCGGCGTACCTGCACGAACGTGACGGCGACCCGGTCACCGCGGCACGGCTCTACGCCCAAGCCGCCCGATCAGCGCCCAACATCCCCGAACGCGACCATCTCACGCGCCAGGCCGCACGGCTCAACGAGCAACTGCGCACCTGATCGTCGGACGGCATGCTCACGGCTCCCGACCCGACTCGCGCGCTTCCTGGGGATCACCAGGCCCCGACAAGCTGAAAGGGCGAGCGGATCCGCACTAGCCTCGTCGCGTGAGTGACGACGTCCAGCAGATTCAACCGCTCGACTCCGGGATAGCCGAAGAGTGGATACGGAAGACAGATGAGCCGGACCTTCGCGCGGTCTCGGCCTCCAAGCTTCGAGTAGGACCGCTGTGGCATGTCAGCGCCTGGGTGATGGAGTTCGTCCGCACGGACCCTCTCGAATCCGAGTTGCGCCGCCGCATCGCAGACGCGCTCAGCACCGTCGACGGCGTCTCCAGTGTGGAAGAGGAAGACCGGGAAGTCTGGACGGTGACCGGCACTCCGACAGGCACGGCGCTCGTCGAGGCGGTAGCCCGGGTAGTGGACGACATGGCCGAAGCCGTCACCGTCGCTGTCAGCGGCTGAGAACCGGGGCCTGCCGATCGATCTCCCGGCAGAGAACAGTGATCATGTCGTCAAAGACGTCCGCGCCGTGCTTCTGGACCTGGTCATCTGGGCCCACGACCGGCGATGAGAACTGAACGCCACGCAGCAGGCCCGCCCGCTCCACGCAGAGATAGCTGGTGGACGGCGCCAAGCACCCCCGACAGGCAAAGCGTGAGGCGCGGCGGTAGCCCGGGATGATGGACGACCGGCCCCAAAGCTGCAACGTACCCAGAAACCGCAACCGGCAGGGGGCGTGGGGGCGAAGCCCCCACATCGGGGGTCCGGGGGTCGCCCCCGGGCAGAAACGACGAAGGAGTGGCGGGGAAGAAGCCAGAAAGGCTTCGACCACACCACTCCCAACTCCGAGTGGGCCTAGGTGGACTTGAACCACCGGCCTCATCCTTATCAGGGATGCGCTCTAACCGACTGAGCTATAGGCCCGGAGTGTGCCGCCGCCCCTGGCGGCGCAACGAGAGGTTACCCCATCTGGGCGGGCAACCGGAAATCGATTGCCGGGCGGCGGCGGGTGGGGCTACTCGGCCTCCTTGAGGGTGACTTCGACGCCGCCCACGAGGTCGGCGGCGAGGTTGTAGATGACGGAGCCGACCGTGGAGAGGGCGGTGATGAGAAGGACGTTCAGGGCGCCGACGAGGACGGTGTAGCCGAACACGCGGACGAAGGAGAACCAGCTTCCGGCGTCGACGCTGCCGGTGGTCTCGCCCTGTTCCTTCGTGAGGCTGTTGACGGTGTCGCTGATCGCGTCGAAGACGCCGAGCCCGGACAGGATCACGTACAGGACGATCACGGCGACCAGCAGGACGACGAAGCAGACCAGCGACATGACGAAGCTGAACTTCATCACCGACCAGGGTTCGAGCCTGGCGAGCTGGAGCTGGGCCTTGCGGGCGGGCTTGCCGGACGCGGCCTTGGACGCGGCGTTGGACGGGGCCACCGCGGTGGACGGACGGTCCTTGAGGACGGTGCCGGCGAAGCCGCGGCCGCCCGAGCCGGACGACCCGCCCGCCGAATTGAACCCCTTGCCGGGCGTGTCCGTACGTCCTGCCGAGACCGAACCGGACGGCTCGGCGGGCCTGGCCCAGCCCGCCGGGCCGGAGCCGGACGCGGAACCGGCCGGCGCACTCTCCGCGCCGCCCGGAGACGTCGGCCTGGCGGCGGGCTTGGGCGGTTCGGCGGTGTCCCTGACCGGGGCGATCTCGGGGGTGCCGGCCGCCTTGGCCGACGCGTCGTCGACCTGAGTGAGGTCGGACCGCGTCTCGTCGGCGCCCTTGCCGGGGTCCGTCGCACCGGTGCCGATGTCGACGGTCGTCTCGTCGCGCCCGGACTTGGCGGAAGCGGCGGCCACCGTCTTGCCCGGCTTCCCCTTGGACTTGCCGGTGGGCTTGGCGGGGCCGGACTTGGCGCCGGGTTTCCGGTCACCGCCCTTGCCGGCGGCGCCGGCCCCGTCGTTGTCCTGGCCGGGCTCGGTGCTCACGTGTCCTCCTGGCCTAGCGGCTCGGTGACGATGCAGGATACGTCACTCACCGTCGCCCCCTTCGGCTTCGTCAGAGTCCTCCATGGACTCTACGTTCCTCGCGATGGCCACCACGCTGTCCCCGTCGGCGAGATTCATCAGGCGGACGCCCATGGTCTGCCTGCCGGACTGCTTGATCTCGGCGGCGGTGGTACGGATCACGCCGCCGTTCGACGTCATCGCGAACACCTCGTCGTCCGGGCCGACCATCAGAGCTCCGACCAACAACCCCCGAGATTCCACGATCTTAGCGGTGAGAACGCCCTTCCCCCCACGTCCCTGGAGCGGGTACTGGTCCACCGGGGTGCGCTTGGCGTAGCCGCCGCGGGTGGCCACCAGGACGTCCTGCGAGGTGTCCTGCACGACCAGCATGTTGAGGACCTCCTGGTCCTCCTCGAACCGCATGCCGATGACGCCGGAGGTGGCGCGTCCCATCGGCCGCAGCGACTCGTCGTCGGCGCGGAACCGGATCGCCTGGGCGCCGGTGGAGACCATCAGCAGGTTGTCGTCGGACGACACGAGCCGCGCCGCGATCACCTCGTCGTCGTCGACGAGGTTGATGGCGATGATGCCGCCGGTGCGGGGCGAGTCGAAGTCGGTCAGCGCCGTCTTCTTGACGCGGCCCTTCTTGGTGCCGAGCACGAGGTAGGGGGCGACCTGGTAGTCGCGCAGGTCCATGACCTGGGCGATGTGCTCGTCGGGCTGGAAGGCGAGCAGGTTCGCGACGTGCTGGCCGCGCGAGTCGCGGCCGGAGTCGGGCAGCTCGTAGGCCTTGGCGCGGTAGACGCGGCCCTTGTTGGTGAAGAACAGGATCCAGTGGTGCGTCGTGGTGACGAAGAACTGGTCGACGATGTCGTCCTGCTTGAGCTGCGCGCCGCGGACGCCCTTGCCGCCGCGCCGCTGGGCGCGGTAGTGGTCGGTGCGGGTGCGCTTGGCGTAGCCGCCGCGGGTGATGGTGACGACGACGTCCTCTTCGGCGATGAGGTCCTCGTACGACACGTCCCCGTCGAACGGGATGATCTCGGTGCGCCGCTCGTCGCCGAACTTCTCGACGATCGGGGCGAGCTCGTCGCCGACGATCCGGCGCTGCCGCTCGGGCGAGGCGAGGATCTCGTTGTAGTCGGTGATCTCCGCCATGAGCTTGTCGTACTCGTCGGTGATCTGCCGGCGCTCCAGGGCGGCGAGCTTGCGCAGCTGCATGTCGAGGATGGCCTGCGCCTGGATCTCGTCGATCTCCAGCAGGTTCATCAGGCCCTGCTGCGCCTCCGAGGCGGACGGCGAGCGCCGGATCAGGGCGATGACCTCGTCGATGCGGTCGAGGGCCTTGAGCAGGGCGCGCAGGATGTGGGCGCGCTCCTCGGCCTTGCGGAGCAGGAACCGGGTGCGGCGGACGATGACGTCGATCTGGTGCGCGACCCAGTGCCGGACGAACTGGTCGATGCGCAGGGTGCGCGGCACGCCGTCCACGAGCGCGAGCATGTTCGCGCCGAACGTCTCCTGCAGCTGCGTGTGCTTGTACAGGTTGTTCAGGACGACCTTGGCGACGGCGTCCCGCTTGAGGACGATGACCAGGCGCTGCCCGGTCCGGCCGGACGTCTCGTCGCGGACGTCGGCGATGCCGTCGAGCTTGCCCTCCTTCACGCCGTCGGCGATCTTGAGGGCGAGGTTGTCCGGGTTGACCTGGTAGGGGAGCTCGGTGACGACCAGGCAGGTGCGGCCCTGGATCTCCTCGACCTCGACGACGGCCCGCATGGTGATGGAGCCGCGGCCGGTCCGGTAGGCCTCCTCGATGCCCTTGCGGCCGACGATGAGGCCGGCGGTCGGGAAGTCGGGGCCCTTGACGCGCTCGATCAGCGCTTCGAGCAGCTCCTCGTCGGACGCGCCGTAGTTGTCCAGGTACCACCGGACGCCGTCGGCGACCTCGCGCAGGTTGTGCGGCGGGATGTTCGTCGCCATCCCCACCGCGATGCCGGCGGACCCGTTGACCAGCAGGTTCGGGTACCGGGACGGCAGGACGTCGGGTTCCTGCGAGCGGCCGTCGTAGTTGGGGGAGAAGTCGACGGTCTCCTTGTCGATGTCGCGCAGGAGCTCCATCGCCAGGGGCGCCATGCGGCACTCGGTGTACCGCATGGCCGCGGCGGGGTCGTTGCCGCGCGAGCCGAAGTTGCCGTTGCCGTCGACCAGCGGGTACCGCATCGACCACGGCTGGGCGAGCCGCACGAGCGCGTCGTAGATGGCCGAGTCGCCGTGGGGGTGGTAGTTCCCCATGACGTCGCCGACGACGCGGGCACACTTGAAGTAGCCGCGGTCGGGCCGGTAGCCGCCGTCGTACATCGCGTACAGGACGCGGCGGTGGACGGGTTTGAGGCCGTCGCGCACCTCGGGCAGCGCGCGCGCGACGATGACCGACATCGCGTAGTCGAGATAGCTCTTCTGCATCTCGACCTGGATGTCGACCGGTTCGATCCGCTCGCCCGGGTGTCCACCCTCTGTGGTCACGTCCGTCACTCTCAAGACCTCTTCTGCTCGATGGGAAGGAAGTACGTCCGCCTCTGGGAGTCAGGCCGGGGGGCCGGCCCTGGCACGTACCTCAGATGTCGAGGAAGCGCACGTCCTTGGCGTTGCGCTGGATGAACTCCCGGCGGGGCTCGACCTCCTCGCCCATGAGCACGCTGAACAGCTCGTCGGCCTGGGCGGCGTCGTCCAGCTGGACCTGCAGCAGGACCCGGTTGTCGGGGTCCATCGTGGTGTCCCACAGCTCGTTGGCGTTCATCTCGCCGAGGCCCTTGAACCGCTGCACCAGGTCGCGGGGGCGGGGGTCGCGCTTGCCGGCGGCGATCCCGGCCTCGATGATCGCGTCCCGCTCGGAGTCGGAGAAGGCGTAGTCGGCCTCGGTGCCCCGCGCGTCCCACTTGATCTTGTAGAGCGGCGGCTGCGACAGGTACACGTGGCCGGCCTCGATCAGCGGCTTCATGAACCGGAACAGCAGCGTCATCAGCAGGGTGTTGATGTGGTGGCCGTCCACGTCGGCGTCCGACATCAAGATGATCTTGTGGTAGCGCAGCTTGGAGATGTCGAACTCGTCGTGCACCCCGGTGCCGAGGGCGGTGATGATCGCCTGCACCTCGTTGTTCTTCAGGATCTTGTCGATCCTGGCCTTCTCCACGTTGAGGATCTTGCCGCGGATCGGGAGGATCGCCTGGAAGTGCGGGTTGCGGCCGCCCTTGGCCGAGCCGCCCGCCGAGTCGCCCTCGACGATGTAGAGCTCGGACCTGGCCGGGTCGGTGGACTGGCAGTCCGACAGCTTGCCGGGCAGGGACGTCGACTCCAGCAGGCTCTTGCGCCGGGTCAGGTCGCGCGCCTGCCGCGCCGCGACGCGTGCGCGCGCCGCCTGCGAGGCCTTGCTGATGATCTCCTTGGCCTCGCCCGGGTTCTCCTCGAACCAGTCGCGCAGGTAGACGTTGCAGGCCCGCTGCACGAACGACTTGGCCTCGGTGTTGCCGAGCTTGGTCTTGGTCTGCCCCTCGAACTGGGGATCCGCCAGCTTGATCGAGATGATCGCGGTGAGGCCCTCGCGGACGTCCTCGCCGGTCAGGTTGTCGTCCTTGTCGCGCAGCAGGCCCTTGTCGCGGGCGTACCGGTTGACGATCGTGGTGAGCGCCGCGCGGAAGCCCTCCTCGTGGGTGCCGCCCTCCGCCGTGTTGATGGTGTTGGCGAAGGTGTGCACCGACTCGGAGTAGGACGAGTTCCACTGCATGGCGATCTCGACCGACATGCCGGTGGTGTCGTCGCTGAAGTAGATGACGGACTCGTGCGCGGAGTCCTTGCGCGCGTTGATGTAGCGGACGAAGTCCTCGATACCGCCTTCGTAGTGGTACCGGACTACGTGCGGCTCACCGTTGACGTGGTCGGGGCGCTCGTCCTGCAGCGTGATGGACAGGCCGCGGTTGAGGAACGCCATCTCCTGCATGCGGCGGGAGAGGGTCTCGAAGTTCCATTCGAGCGTCTCGAAGATCTCGGGGTCGGGCCAGAACCTGATGAGCGTCCCGGTCTCATCGGTCTCCTCGCCCTTCTGGAGCTCGATCTCGGGGCCCTGCCACGTGTAGGACTGGAACCACACGTGGCCGTCGGTGCGGACCTCCGCCTCCAACCGGGTGGACAGCGCGTTCACCACGGCCGAGCCCACACCGTGCAGGCCGCCCGAGACGGCGTAGGACTTGCCGTCGAACTTGCCGCCCGCGTGCAGCGTGGTCAGCACCAGCTCGATGGCCGGGCGCTTCTCCACAGGGTGCTCGCCGACGGGGATGCCGCGGCCGTTGTCGAGGACGCTGACGCCGCCGTCGGCCAGGAGCGTCACCACGATGTCGTCGGCGTAGCCGGCCAAGGCCTCGTCGACCGCGTTGTCCACGATCTCGTAGACGAGGTGGTGCAGGCCGCGCTCACCGGTCGAGCCGATGTACATGCCCGGGCGCTTGCGAACCGCCTCAAGCCCTTCAAGGACAGTGATCGAACTAGCGTCGTACGCCAAAGGAGATCCTCCTGCCGGGGATGTCTGCCGCTCCGCGCCCGAGGGAGGCGCGGTGTGCCCCGTAACACACATGGGGGCACCCGGTCGGTGCTCTGGTCGTGCTGTCAGAGCCCCGGGCACCCAATGGCGGCGCAGCATCCTGAACCCGTATTCATTCTACCGGGTGACGAGGCGAAAAGTGGCACTCGCGAGCGCTGTGTGCGCGTGTGGCGGCCGAAGGGCCCCGGAGACACATCCCCCCATTGGGTCAGGGGGGTTATTTGGCCTACGTGGCGCTCGCCGCTGAACTCGACGACCCATCACCGAACAGATGTTCCCACCCGCCACTGACACATCGGCGCGGTCCGGGAGCTCCGCTCAGCGGGCGCGCCACGCGCCCGTCCGGCGCGGCCCCGACGAGGGCCCCACGACCTTGACGCGGCGGACGGTGCCGTGGCCGAGCTCCTCGTTCAGTCGCCGCACGAGCGTGGACGACAGCAGGCGCAGCTGGGTGGCCCACGTCGTCGAGTCGGCGGCGACGGTGAGCTCGCCGTCCTCGAAGTGGTCGGGCCGGGTGTGCTCGGCGAGCTCCGCGCCGACGATGCCCGCCCAGTTGCCGAACACGCCGCCGACGGCGGCGCGCTGCTCCCACCCGCGCGACGCCATCAGCTCGTGGATCGCCGCCCCGAACAGCTTGGGATCGCCGCCCCGCCCGGGGTCGCGCACGCGCCCGCCCCGCCCGGGGCCCTTGCGCTTGCCGCCCTGACCGGGCATGGTGCCGCGCTTGAGAGCGTCCGCCTTGGCCTGCGCGAGCGCCTCGCGGGCCAGCTCGATCCCCGACTTGGCCGGAGGAGCCACGGCCTCGGGGGGAGGAGCCCCGGCTTCGGTGGACTTGTGCACATCCTGTGGATCACTCACTCACTCGCTCGCCCCCTCGGACTCACGAACGACCTGGCCGTCGGAGACGGTATACGAGCCCCCCGTCAGTTCGGCGGGGACGTCGGCGGGGACGGCCGCCGTGATCAGGACCTGCTCGGCCGGCACCACCATCTCGGCCAGCCGGCTGCGCCGCCCGGTGTCGAGCTCGGCGAACACGTCGTCCAGGATCAGGACGGGGTCGTCGCCGTCCGAGCGGAGCAGGTCGAACGCGGCGAGCCGCAGCCCCAGCGCGAACGACCACGACTCGCCGTGGCTGGCGTAGCCGCGCGCGGGAAGCTCCCCGAGGCGCAGCACCAGCTCGTCCCTGTGCGGGCCGACGAGGCTCACCCCGCGCTCCAGTTCCTGCTTGCGGGACTCGGCGACCGCCTTCAGGATCTGATCGGCCAGTTGTCCACGGTCTGTGGACAACTCCGCGTCGCCCAGGGAGCTCTTGTAGATCAGGTCGGCCGCGCCGCTGTGCGGAGCGAGCGCCGCGTAGGCCTGCGCCACGAGCGGACGCAGAGCCGCGACGAGATCGAGCCGGGCCGCCAGAAGCTCCGACCCCATGCGCGCCAGATGCGAATCCCACACGTCCAGGGTGGCGAGCACCTCCGGGCCGGGGGAGCGCCGATGGGCGGCCGCCGATTTCAACAGGGCGTTGCGCTGCTTGAGGACGCGGTCGTAGTCGGACCGCACGCCGGCGAACCTCGGCGCCCGCGCGGTCAGCAACTCGTCCATGAACCGGCGCCGCTCCCCCGGGTCGCCCTTCACGAGCGCGAGGTCCTCCGGGGCGAACAGCACGGTCCGCAGCATCCCCAGGATCTCGCGCGGTCTGGGGACGGGGGACCGGTTGAGCCGCGCCCGGTTCGCCTTGCCCGGGTTGATCTCAAGCTCGATCAGCGCCTTGCGCTCGTCTTTCACCACCCCGGCCCGGACGATCGCCCGCGGCGCTCCGTGCCGGACGAGCGGCGCGTCCGTCGCGGCCCTGTGGCTGCCGTGCGAGGCGACGTACCCGATGGCCTCGACCAGGTTCGTCTTGCCCTGCCCGTTCGGGCCCACGAACGCGGTGACTCCCGGCCCCAGCGCGACCTCGGCGGTCGGGTACGAGCGGAAGTCCTGCAGCGAAAGGTGGGCAACGTGCACAACACACGAGCGTAGAGCCTCCCCCGGCCCCCACCACACACCTCACCCACACGCGGACTCGTGACACACGTCCACGCGCGGACGTGTGACGCCCGTCCACGCGCGGGGCCTGTGCACACCCCGCCCTCCCAGGGGGGCCGACCCCACTCCCAGCCTGGAACACACCGCCGAGAGCCGGGGCCGGAACCCACAACTGTGGATAACCGAGGGTCAGACCGAAGGGGGGTTGACGTCGGCGCCGGGGGAGTCGGCTCCCTTGGAGGACTCGACGGCGTGACCGCCGAACTGGTTGCGGAGGGCTGCGACGACGCGCATCGTGGGGGAGTCGTCCTGCCGGGAGGCGAAGCGGGCGAACAGGGACGCCGTGATGGCGGGCAGCGGGACGGCGTGGTCGACGGCGGCCTGGACGGTCCAGCGGCCCTCGCCGGAGTCGTTGGCGTAGCCGCGCAGGTCGTCCAGCTCGGGGTCGCCCGCGAGCGCGCGGTTCAGCAGGTCGAGCAGCCAGGAGCGGATGACGGTGCCCTCCTGCCAGCTGCGGAACGTCTCCGGCACGTTGGTGACGATGTCGCTGGCCTCGATCAGCTCGTAGCCCTCGCCGAACGCCTGCATCATCGCGTACTCGATGCCGTTGTGGACCATCTTCACGAAGTGGCCGGCGCCGACCGTGCCGGAGTGGACGAAGCCGAACTCGCCCTCGGGCTTGAGGGTCTCGAAGATCGGCATCAGGCGCTTCACGTCGTCCTCGTCGCCGCCGACCATGAGCGCGTAGCCGTTCTCCAGACCCCACACGCCGCCGCTGACCCCGCAGTCGAGGAACCCGATGCCCTTGGCGGCCAGCTCCTCGCCGTGCTTCCGGTCGTCCACATAGTGGGAATTACCGCCGTCCACGACGAGGTCGCCCTGCTCCAGGACCTCCCCCAGCTTGTGGATGGTGTCCGCCGTCGGCTTGCCCGCGGGGACCATCACCCACACGGCCCGCGGCGGGGACAACCGCTCGACCAGCTCCTCGACCGAGCCGACGTCGCTGACCTCCGGGTCGCGGTCGTAGCCGACGACGGTGTGGCCGCCGCGGCGCAGCCGCTCGGCCATGTTGCCGCCCATCTTGCCCAGGCCGATGATGCCCAGCTCCATGAAACGTTCACTCTCCCCTGTGCGTACCGCCTGTGGGTGCCTGCTCTGCCTCGCCCGCGGGGGCGCGGCTCCCCCGCGGACATCGCCACGGTGCCATGCCCCGCAACGTGGTACTTATCCGGACAGACGAACCGGCATGATCAGGTAACGGTAGTTCGGGTTCTCCCCTTCCTGCGGCGGCTTTCCGGTGAGGACGGCCGGCTTGGTCGGGGTGGTGAAGGACAGCCTCGCCACGTCCGAGCCGATCGCGGAGAGCCCGTCGAGGAGGAACCCGGGGTTGAACGCGATGTCGATGTCCTCGCCCTCCAGGGACGCCTCCAGGGCCTCCACGGCCTGAGCCTCGTCGCCCGTCCCGGCCTCCAGGACGACCTCGCCCTGGCTGAAGGAGAGCCGGACCGGGGTGTTGCGCTCCGCCACCAGGGAGACGCGCTTGACGGCCTCGATGAAGGCGGCGGTCTGGACCTCGGCGAGCCCCGCGTACTCGCTCGGCAGCAGCGACCGGTACTTGACGAAGTCGCCGTCCAGCAGCCGGGATGTGGTGCGGCGGCCGCCGCCCTCGAAACCGATCATGCCTTCGCCGGTGCCGCCCGTCCCGCCGAGCGCGATCGACACCTCCGCGCCGGCCGTCAGCGACTTGGCCGTGTCGGCCAGCGTGCGGGCCGGGACCAGCGCGACGGCGGAGAAGTCCGGGCGCTCCGGCTTCCAGTGCATCTCTCGGACGGCGAGGCGGTAGCGGTCCGTGGACGCCAGCGTGACGGTCTCGCCCTCGATCTCCACACGGACGCCGGTCAGCATGGGGATCGTGTCGTCCTTGCCCGCGGCGATCGCGACCTGGGACACGGCGGCGGCGAACTCGTCGCTGCCCACCGACCCCGCGGCGGGCGGCATCTCCGGCAGCGTCGGGTAGTCCTCCACAGGCATGGTGAGAAGTGTGAACTTCGCGCTGCCGCAGCGGAGCATCACCTTCGCGCCGTCCGTCGTCACCTCCACAGGGTGGGGAGGAAGGCTGCGCGAGATCTCGGCGAGGAGCCGGCCCGACACCAGCGCCGTCCCGGCCTCCTCCACGTCGATGTCCGTGGACACCTGTGCCGAGACCTCGTAGTCGAACGCGGACAGCTTCAGCCGGTCGCCGTTGCCCTCACCCCCGGCGACGATGTGCATGCCCGCGAGGACCGGCACCGGGGGACGGACGGGGAGCGTGCGAGCGGTCCAGGCGACGGCGTCGGCCAGGGCGTCTCTGTCGATGCGGAACTTCAAAGGGACCCGCCTCCTGCAGGTGTCGGACAAGGGTGAGCTGATCTCGTCCGGGCCGGGGCGCTCGGTGCGCGTTGTCCCCAGGCCCTGACTTGAGATGGATCTTTTCTTGGATAGAGATGTAGAGCAGTACCAGTAATAGGGGCCGTGGATAGTGTGGACAGAGGCCGTTGTCGCAGGTGAGACCGGGTTTCTCTGTCCACCGGTGCTGTGCATGGGCGGTGGACGGCGCGGCGGCGCCTGGGGACGGCGAAATCATCCCCACAGGTCGTCCTCATGTCATCCCCCGGTTATCCACGAGTTCTCCACGGGTATACCGCCCGTTGGCCCGCCCTGGGGACGACGGGACCGGTGATCTTCGAGGCCGTCCCCAGGCCGTCCCCAGCCCGTCCACCGGTTTTCCCCAGAAGGCGGGGCGGCGGTGCACACCCGGTCCACACCCGTCCACCGTTCATCCTCAGCTTCTCCAACGGTTGCCCACAGGGTTATCCGCGAAAATCCCCAGAGTTTTCCACAAGTTGTGAGCAGCGCTGCCGATTCTCGGGGGACGCGTGCCTTTTGTCGTTTCTTTGCCCTGGGCAGGGTGTGGACGGCGCGGGAGGGGGTCGTCCACAGGCGTGACGCGGGTCTGTCCACAGTGTGTACGAACAGGGGGATCAGCGCTTGCGGGCCTGGTGCTTGATGCGCCCCGTCAGCTCCGTGACCTGGTTGTATATGGCGCGGCGCTCGGCCATCAGCGACCGGATCTTGCGTTCGGCGTGCATGACCGTGGTGTGGTCGCGCCCCCCGAACTGCTGACCGATCTTCGGAAGGGACAGCTCCGTCAGCTCCCGGCACAGGTACATCGCGATCTGCCGGGCGGTGACGAGCATCCGCGAGCGGGACGGGCCGCACAGGTCGTCGATCGTCGTCCCGAAGTACTCGACGGTCTGCGCCATGATCATCGCGGCGGTGATCTCGGGACCGGAGTCGTTGGGGATGAGGTCCTTCAGGACGATCTCGGCGAGCTTCATGTCGACCGACTGGCGGTTCAGGCTCGCGAACGCCGTGACCCGGATCAGCGCGCCCTCCAGCTCGCGGATGTTCGTCGCGATCTGCGAGGCGATGAACTCCAGCACGTCGGGCGGCGCCGCGAGGCCCTCCTGCCGGGCCTTCTTCTGCAGGATCGCGATCCGCGTCTCCAGCTCGGGCGGCTGGACGTCGGTCGTCAGGCCCCACTCGAACCGGTTGCGCAGCCGGTCTTCCAGCGTCACCAGCTCCTTGGGCGGACGGTCGCTGGAGATCACGATCTGCTTGCTGGCGTTGTGGAGCGTGTTGAACGTGTGGAAGAACTCCTCCTGCGTCTGCTCCTTGCCCTCAAGGAACTGGATGTCGTCGACGAGGAGGATGTCCACATCCCGGTAGCGGCGGCGGAACCCGTCCGCCTTACCGTCGCGGATCGAGTTGATGAAGTCGTTCGTGAACTCCTCGGAGCTCACGTAGCGGACGCGGGCCCCGTTGAAGAGGCTCTGGGCGTAGTGGCCGATCGCGTGGAGCAGGTGAGTTTTCCCCAGGCCCGAGTCGCCGTAGACGAACAGCGGGTTGTACGCCTTGGCAGGCTGCTCCGCCACCGCGACGGCGGCGGCGTGCGCGAATCTGTTCGACGAGCCGATGACGAACGTCTCGAACGTGTACTTCGGGTTCAGCCGTGCATGCTCGGAAGCGCCGGCCTGCTGCGCCGGTGCCGGCGCGGGCGCACGGGGGTCGGACTTAGGAACCCTGGAGTCGGAGCCCTCCTCGTCGCGGAAGACTCCTTCGCCCCTGTAGGACTGCTCACCGCTTGAATACGACTGTTCGGCCCCTGGGTAGGACTGCTCACTCTTCTGGAACTTGTCGTCCGAGTGCCCGAGAGGGCCTTCTTTCCCGGCGTGCTGCGGTTCCCTGCCTTGGGCCTCTGGACGGCCGCCAGGGCGCAACGGGCCGAGCGTGCGGTCATTGAGATGGGAGTGCGGCGGCCGTCCTTGGGATTCGCCGCCGTAGCCTTCCTGCCCGCCGTAGCTCGGGTAGCCGCGCCCTTCGTAGGGGGCGGGACCACGCCCGCCGGGGCCCGCACCGTACGCCGGTGGACGGGGAGCAGGCGGGTACGATCCACGGTCGTCGTCCTGAGCCTGTGGATAACCTCCGGGCGAACCGGGGTTGTGGGTAACTCCCGACTGCGGCCGGTATCCCTGGTCTGTGTACGGCTGCTCCGGATAGGGGCGCTCGGGACGTTCCGCGTAGGACGACTGGTCTCCGTACGACTCTCCGTACGATTGCTCCCCGTAGGACTGCTCCGTATAAGAACGGTCTCGGTCCCGGTCGCGCTCGTCGTGCGTCCGCTCGCCGTAGGACTCCCCATAAGAAGGGGCGGGCTCGTGCATGCCGAGGCCTACGCCCGGACCCGGAATCGGCGCGGACAAGGGCTCGCCCCCGCCCTGCCGAGCACCGCCTGGGGGCTCCGGCTGGACGGTCACCGCGACCCGGATCTCCCTGCCGAGTTCACGGGAAAGTGCCTGCGTGATGAGGTTGCGCAGGCGCGTCTCCAGCGCGTCCTTGGCGAACTCGTTGGGGGCGGCGAGAAGCGCCGTCCCCTCGACGAGTGCCAGCGGGCGGACCATGGGCAGCCATGCGCGGTAGCTCGGCGACAGATCGCTCTCGGCCAGTGCGGTGAGGGTGCGGGCCCAGACCGATCCGAGATCCTGACCGTCCATGCGCAAGGTCCCCTCCCCACAACTCCGCCGAACGGAGCACCTGACTGCCCGGCTTTCCCGCGGGATGTCACACGCCTCGCAGGACACAGCCGCGACGCGGAAGACTTACTCTCTCACGAGTTGTCCACAGAGTTGTCCACATGCTGTGCATAGGCATGGGGACCCTGTGTAAAACCCACGAGGCGGGTTCAGGGATATGCGGTCGACAAGGGGCCGGCCTTCATGAGGGCCGGTAAGCGATGGTTCTCGAACGGGGGCTCAGGGGCTGAACGCCGACATCGGATTCGACGAAGGAAGTGTCGGCTCGCCTCGTCGACCTTAACCCCTGCCGGGCACAGCCGCAACACGGTCACCATCGATCCCGCGCGTCCATCGGAGGCCCCGGGCGGAGCCGTGCGGCGGCCGCCTCCGTTTGACCGGCCCCCCGGATACCCCGTAACGTTCTGAGGTCGAGTCGCATCGACGGAGATGCCGCGTGCCCGCCGGCAGCCCCTCAGGCAAAGCTCGGGTGGGCCCCCGCTGCGGGGGACCGTACGCGGCCCTCGGTGCGAGCCTTCGAGCGTCAAGTCGTCAGACGAACCGACCGCAGCACTGGAGCCTCAAAGTGAGCAAGCGTACCTTCCAGCCGAACAACCGTCGTCGCCACAAGAAGCACGGCTTCCGGCTGCGCATGCGCACGCGCGCGGGCCGCGCGATCCTGTCGAGCCGGCGCAGCAAGGGCCGCGCCCGCGTCGCGGTCTGACCCACCCCTTCATAGTGCTGCCGTCCGGGAACCGGATGCGGCGGCGGGACGACTTCTCGTTGGCCGTCCGGCGCGGTCGTCGCGCCGGACGGCCAACTGTCGTCGTTCACCTGCTGGGCCCGGAAGAGGTCCGACCGGCGGCGGCGCGGCCGCTGGTCGGGTTCATCGTGGCGCGCACCGTCGGCAACGCCGTGGTGCGCAACACGACCCGGCGCCGGCTCCGCCACCTGATGCGCCCGCACCTCGACCGCCTCCCAGCGGGTAGCCTGCTCGTAGTGCGCGCCAACCCCCGTGCGGGAGCGGCGCGACCAGACGAACTGGCCGCGGATCTGGAGTCGGCGCTCGACCGGCTGCTGCGGCCCGCGTCCAAGGGGCGAAGATGAGGAGTCCGCAGGGGACCGAGTTCCCCGCGCAGCACAGGACGGGCCGCCCGGGTCCCGTCGCGGCCGTGCTGATCCTTCTCGTCCGCGCCTACCGCCGCTTCTTGAGTCCCCTGCTCGGGCAGCAGTGCCGCTTCCATCCCAGCTGCAGCGCGTACGGCCTGGAGGCACTCCAGGTGCACGGGGCGCCGCGCGGCACGTGGCTGATCGTCCGCCGGATCGCCCGGTGCCAGCCTTTCCACCCCGGCGGTCACGACCCGGTACCGCCGAAGAAGACGCCGGAACAGCGCGCGGCGGCTTCCTCGAACTCCGGCCGCGAGGAGAGCGGCCCCGCCCTAGCAGAGCCCAAGGAGCTGCCCGGTGCTTGACTGGTTGTACGAGATCGTTTCTCAGCTCATCGTGTGGATCCACACGGGGCTCAGTACGGTCGTCCCCAAGGACAGCGGATGGGCGTGGGGCGGTTCGATCATCCTCCTCACCGTCCTCCTGCGGCTGCTCCTCGTCCCCCTCTTCGTGAAGCAGATCCACGCGTCGCGCAAGATGCAGGAGCTGAACCCGAAGGTCCAGGCGCTTCGCAAGAAGTACAAGAACGACAAGCAGCGCCTCAACCAGGAGGTCATGAAGCTCTACCAGGAGAACGGCGCCAATCCGCTGTCGGGCTGCCTGCCGCTCCTGGTGCAGATGCCCATCTTCATCGGGCTGTTCCAGACGCTGAAGCGGATCTCGGACGCCAAGCCGGGGCAGAGCGTCTTCGCCGTCTCGTCCGACCTGGTGTCGAGCGCCCAGAACGCGAACATCTTCGGCGCCCACATCCCGGACACGTTCCTGAACGCCTGGGGCACCGACCCCAAGAGCTGGACGGCGATCATCATCACCGGCATCGCCGTGGTGATCAGCTCCGTCACGACCTTCTTCACCGTCCGGGCCAGCATGAAGCGCCAGCCCGTCGCGGACGACGCCAACCCGATGATGCAGGCGCAGAAGATGATGGTCTTCCTGGCGCCGCTGTTCGGCCTCTTCGGCCTCGGCTTCCCGCTGGGCGTCCTCATGTACTGGGTGACGTCCAACAGCTGGACCCTGGCCCAGCAGCACTACATCTACAAGCGGTACCCACCGCCCGGCACGGAGGGCGAGGCCGCGGCCGCCGCGGCCAAGACGGGGACGAAGACGGGCCCGAAGACCTCCGGGTCGAAGCCCGCCGGCTCCAAGACGGGCGCCTCCAAGAACGGCCAGGCGGCGTCGTCCGGCATCAAGGCGAAGCTGAAGAAGGAGCCGGAACCGGCCCCCGAGCCCGAGGACAAGCCGAAGGTCGCGCGCAACCAGCCGACCCGCAAGTCGCGCAGCAAGCGCAGCGGTACCCAGAAGCGCTAGTTTGGACCCCCAGCATGTGCCGGAGAAGGAGACCCCGTTGAGCCAGACCGACACCACCGAGGTCGACGTCCAGGCGCTCGAACAGGAAGGCGAGATCGCCGCCGACTACATCGAGGGCCTGCTGGACATCGGTGACTACGACGGCGACATCGACATGGACGTCGAGGGCGAGCGCGCCATCGTCGCCGTCGTCGGAGGTTCCCTGGACGAGCTGGTCGGCAAGCGCGGTGAGGTGCTGGAGGCCCTCCAGGAGCTCACGCGGCTCGCCGTCCACCGCCAGACCGGCAACCGCACCCGCCTCATGCTGGACATCGGCGGCTACCGCGAGCGGCGCCGCGCCGAGCTGACCAAGCTCGGGACGGACGTCGCGAACGAGGTCAAGCAGTCCGGCGAGCCGAAGCCCCTCGCCCCGATGACCCCGTTCGAGCGCAAGATCGTCCACGACGCCGTCGCCGCCGCGGGCCTCAGCAGCGAGTCCGAGGGCGAGGAGCCCGACCGCTACGTGGTCGTCTCCCCCGCCTGACCCCACGGCCTCACACGGCCCCGACCGGTCCTCCGGTCGGGGCCGTCGCCTTTTCCGGACGAAAGTCCCTTCATTCGGCGGCCGCCTCG
>NZ_JBEZJP010000038.1:0-32838 GCF_040653175.1 Actinomadura sp. NPDC048032 | reverse complement strand
GCTCAGTCCTCTTTCGGGGGGTCTGAAGGGGTTGTCCCCCCGGGTTGTGACTGAGCGGTCCCTCGGTACCGGCGAGGCGACTCGTCCCGGCCTTGTGCGGATTTTTCGCGGGGCCGGGACGAACGTGTGTGCGCGGCTAGCGGCGGCGGAGGCGGGACGGTAGGTCGTTCAGCCGGGCGGTGGCGTCGAGGGCGCGGTCTCCGGCGGTGCGGAGCGCGGTGCGGGTCTGCTCCATCGTCGACGGCGGCAGCAGGCGGGCGCGCCACCGGGCCCGGCGCCCGACGGACGCGGCGAACGCCTCCCGGACGGTCCGCACGTCGGCGCGCAGCCGCTCGGCGGGCTCGGAGGCGCGGGTCCGCGAGTAGCGCGCCAGTTCCTCGGCGCGGGCGATCCGGGTGAGGGCCTGGACGCTCGGCGCGTCCATCTCCAGCAGTTCCCCGAGCCGGCGGGCGGCAGCGCGCGGGGAGTCGCTGGCCCGCCATTCCAGGCCGTGGTCGAGCGCGTCCGCGCGCATCTCCTGCCAGGCGGCGTGCGCCGCCCCAGTTGGATCGGGCGTCCCGTTCGCTGATCTCACCGGCGCGGCCGGATCGGGCGTGCGCTTGCGGCGCCGTTCCGCCTCCTCGGCCGGACCAGGGGAGGCCCTGCGCCGCTTGGGCGTCGGCGTCCCGCCGGCCGAGGCGGTCAGGGCCGCCCAACGGCGCCACCGGGTGTAGATGCGCAGCGTCATCGGCACGGCCATCAGCAGCAGCACCAGCAGGGCGACGGCGAGCCACCGCGCCGCGGAGAACCCGCCGTCGTCGCCCTCCTGGACGTCGGTCGCCGCGCCCGCACCCTCGTCGTTGCGGTGCGCGGGGCCGCTGGGCGAGGCCGTCGCGCCCGCGTCGGGGGACGAGGCGTCCGGCGCCTGCGTGACCTGGTCGTCCGGTCCGCCGCCGGTGCTGACCGCGGGCAGGCTGTACTCGGGGGCGAGGGCCGTGCCCTGCCCGGCGGCGCCGCTCGGCGTGGGCTCGAAGCGCACCCATCCCGAGCCCTCGAAGTACAGCTCGGGCCAGGCGTGCGCGTCGCGCGACCGCACCACCCACTCGCCGGGCTTGACCTCGCTGCCCGGCGTGTATCCCATCGCGACCCGCGAGGGGATCCCGAGGATCCGCGCCATCAGCGCCATCGCGGCGGCGAACTGCTCGCAGTAGCCGCGCTTGCTGTGCAGGAGAAAGTCGACGAGGTCGCTGCCGTGCTGCGGCGCGGGCGCCGACAGGTCGTAGGTGAACCCGCCGGACAGGGTGAACCAGCGCTGCAGCCGGACGGCCTGGCCGAGCGCGGTCGCCGAGCCGGCGGTGACGTCCGAGGCGAGCTTCCTGACCTCCGGCGGGACGTTCTTGGGCACCGCCGTGTAGTGCGCGACGATCTCGGGCGGGTAGGGCCCCGAGGCGGCGAGCTGCCCGGCGGTCGGCTGCGGGATCAGGCTCCTGACGGTGTAGGAGCGTCCGCCCGCCGAGTCGCGCAGCGAGTAGATCATCAGCGACGGGCCGTGCACCCGCCAGTCGCCCTTGATCGACACCTTGGCCGGGGCGTACGGCACCGGCAGGAACGTCATGTTCCTGACCTCCGGCCGCACCCGGACCTCGGTCGTCACCTCGCGCGAGGGCGCGACCGTCAGCCCCTGCGGGGCGGGGAGGGCGCGGTCGCCGCTCAGCCGGTCCTTGGAGCTGCTCTTCAGCGGGCTGTAGGTCCACCGGTCGCCGTCGAACCGGTCGAGGGCGTAGAGACGGAGGTAGCCGGGGCTCTCCGGTGCGTCGCTGCGGTAGGTCAGCACGGTCGAGTCGTCCAGCCGGGTCAGCTCCCGCTTCAGGCTGACCAGCGGGTCGGGCGTCGTCACGGTCTGCGTGCCCCGGCCGGAGCCGCCGCCCACGCCGAACACGCCGCGCGGGTGCAGCCCGGGGATCGCCGCAGGCAGCAGCACGGCCACGGCGACCGTGCCGGCCGCGATCCGGCGGCCGCTGGCCGCCAGGGCCGAGGCGTCGGGCCGGTCGGCGCGGTCCGCCGGCGGCGGCTGCGCCCCCGCCAGCGGCACCTCCCGCGGGCTGCGGCGCGTCGTCACCGTACGGCCCCAGCCGCCGACCTGCTCGCGGGCGTCGGCCGTCAGCAGGGCGAGGAAGCCGAACGCGCCGATGCCGAAGGCCAGCCAGCCGACGCCGTCCTCGCGGACGGCCGCGGGCACGCTGTACATCGCCAGCAGCGGCAGCCCGGCGGGCGCGGCGCGGCGCAGCCGCACGGCCAGCAGGTCGACCAGGACGGCGACCAGGCCGATGCCCGCGGCGGCCAGCATCGCGATGCCGGGGACGAGCGGGACGGGCGCCGCGTACCGGTTGGCCGCACGCCAGCCCTCGTCCGCCAGCTCGCCGAGCCGCCGCACCGACTCCGGTGACGGGACGACGCCGAGCCACGCCTCGCCGCCCGCGAACGCGAGGTTGAGATAGAGCAGGAGCGCCGCGAGCCCGAACAGCAGGCCGACCGGAGCGGGCATGCGCAGGCGCCGCGCCAGCAGGCCCCCGCCCGACACGGCCAGCACCGCGCCGAGCCCCGCCCAGAACCAGCTCGCCCTCTCGAACAGCGGGTACAGCGCGAGCGAGCAGGCGAGCGTCGCCAGCCCCGCCATCACCGTCATCCGGACCCTCATGCGCTGCCCCTGCTCATGCGCCGCCCTCAGTCATGCGCCGCCCCTGACACGAAATCCTCGCCGGCCTTGCCCGCGCGCGCCCACGCCCCGGCGAGCTCCGCCGCGGACCCGACGGTCACCACCCGCCAGCCGCCCGCGCGCAGCAGCCCCGCGGCCATCCCGCCGTCCTGCGGTTCGCCGTCCTCGGGGCCGCCCCGCATGAGGACCGCGACGCACGTGCCGGTGCCGCGCCGGGCCGCGGAGACCGCGCGGGCCTCCTCGTCCGACAACACGCCGAACACCCCGACGACCAGGCCGTCGCCCTCCCGGCCCGCGCCGTGCCCGCGCAGCGCGGCCAGCCCCGCCGAGAGCGAGCCGCCCTTGGACCGGCGGGCGACGGCCAGCGCGTCGAGCAGCAGCCCTTCGAACGCGCCCTCGGAGGGCGCGGCCGGCAGCGCCTCCCCGCCGTCGGTGACGTACCGCAGGCTCATCCCCGTCCGGACGAGGTGGACGCCGATCGACGCGGCCGCCGAGACGGCCTGCTCGAACGAGCCGGCCGGCCCGTCGCCCCAGTGGGCCGACCGGCGGGTGTCGAGGAAGAGCGTGCCGCTGCTCTGGAAGTGCTGCTCCTCGCGCCGCACCATCAGCTCCCCGTGCCGCGCGGTGGAACGCCAGTGCACGCGGCGCAGGTCGTCGCCGTGCCGGTACTCGCGCGGCGCCACGTCGTCCTCGCCCGCCGCGGACACCGCGCGGGCGACGCTGTCGCCGCCGCCCGTCCACGCCCCCGACAGCCGGCCCGGCGGCAGCGGCACGATCGACGGCGTCACCGTGAGCGTGTCGGAGAGGCTGAACGAGCGGACCAGCTCCACCATCCCGAACGGGTCGGCGAGCCGGACGGTCAGCGGCCCCACCCGGTAGCGCCCGCGCACGTCCGAGCGGATCCGGTAGCCGAGCTCACGGAACGCGTGCGGCTCGATCCGCTCCAGCACGAACCGGGCCCGCCCGCCGAGCGCGTAGGGGACCCGGTCCTCCACCATCAGCAGCCCGCTCGGCAGCCGCGACACGTTCTCCAGCCGCAGGTCGACGCGGGACTCGTGGCCGACCGGCAGCCGCGCCGGCTCCAGCCGCCGCGCGCAGGCCAGCCGGTACCGCGTCCGCGCCACCGCGACCGTGCACAGCAGGGGGAGCGCCAGCACGAGCACCCCGGCGCGCAGCAGGTCGCGCTCCCCGAGCGCCACCGCGCAGACGATCGCGGTCGCCCCGGCGGCCACGAACGACCGCCCCCGCGTGGTGAGGCCGGCCAGCGCCCGTCGCACCCGTCACCTGCCGGGGGAGGGCACCGGCAGCCGCTTCACCAGGTCGGCCACCACCTGTTCGGGACGGCGGCGCTCCACCTGCGCCTCGGCGGTCGGCAGCAGCCGGTGCGCGAGGACGGGGACGGCGAGGTCCTGGATGTCGTCGGGGACGACGTAGTCGCGGTCGTCGAGCGCGGCGTAGGCCCGCGCGGCCCGCACCAGGTGCAGGGTCGCCGCCCCCGCCGGGCCGCCGGACGAGGGGCTGCGCGCCGAGGTCGTCCGGCGCTTCCACGACGCGCACGAGGCCCTCTACGGGTACTGCTACCGGGACGACCCGCGCCATCCCGTCGAATGGGTCAACCTGCGGGTCTCCGGCATCGGCCCCATCGAACGGCCGCGCCCGGCCGAGCGTCCGCCCGGCGACGGCGACCCGTCGCGGGCCCGCACCGGCACCCGGGCCGTCCACTTCGACGCGTGGGAGGAGGCGGCCGTCTACCGGCGCGAGAAACTCGCGCCCGGCGACACCGTCGAGGGCCCGGCCGTCATCGAGGAGTTCGGCTCGACGCTCCCGCTGCATCCCGGCTTCACGGCGGCCCTCGACGGCCACGGCAACCTGGTGGTGACCCGATGACCGGCCCCGCGCCCGACCCGATCCTGCTGGAGATCGTCGAGGGGACGCTCGCCTCGGTGGAGCGCGAGGTCGAGACGGCCATCGCCCGCACCGCCCGCTCCCCGATGATCCGCGACGCGCACGACTTCCGCGCCGGGATCCACGACCGCCGCCTGCGCAAGCTGACCGGACGGTCCTACTCGGCGCTCGTCCAGCCGGTCGCCCGCGACTTCCCGCCGGACGAGATGCGGCCCGGCGACGTCTTCTTCCACAACGACGTCTACCTGTCCGAGGGCGGCATCGGGCACCTGCCCGACCTGTGCGTGACGGTCCCGGTGTTCCACGGCGACGACGTGGTCGCGTTCGTCCAGGCGTTCGGCCACCACGACGACATCGGCGGCGCCGTCCCCGGGTCGATGCCGAGCCACGCCCGCAGCGCGTTCGAGGAGGGCCTGATGGTCCCGCCGATCAAGCTGTGGGACCGGGGCGTGCCGAACCGGGCGGCGCTGACCATCATGACCCGCAACTCGCGGATGCCCGACTCGCTCGCCGGCGACCTGGACGCCGAGTGCTCGGCCTGCCTGATGGGCGCCCGCCGCCTCGGCGAGCTGTTCGCCCGCTACGGCCGCGCCGACGTCGAGGCCTGCTTCGACGCGATCATCGACCGGACCACCGAGACGTTCCGCCGCGAGCTGCTCACCAAGATCCCGGACGGGACGTTCGTGTGGGAGGACTACGCCGAGCACGACGGCGTCGACCCGCCCCGCCTGCACGCCCAGCGCATCACGCTGACGGTCGACAAGGCGGCCGCCGTCCCGCTCGTCATCGACTTCACCGGGACGTCCCCGCAGGCCAAGGGGCCCATCAACCACGCCGGTGACTATTCGGACGGCGTGTTCCTGAAGAAGTGGCTGGCGCCCGTCCTGCGCAACCTCGCCGACACCCCGGAGCGGGCCGCCGAGCTCGACGTCAACGAGGGCGTGGTGCCGCTCATCGAGATGCGGTTCCCGGAGAAGGGCACCCTGCTCACACCCGTGTTCCCCGCCCCGACCAACGCCCGCACGTTCGTCATCCTGCGGCTCCTCGGCGTCCTCGCGGGCGTGCTGGCCAAGGCGACGGGCGGCCGGATGCCCGCCGACCAGGAGACGATCCGCTACACCGGCGTCTACGGCGAGGACGACCGGGGCCCCTACCTGATGCGGGAGGTGCTCGGCGGCGGCTCCGGCGGCCGCTCCTACGCCGACGGCGAGGACACCATCCACGTCGTGCCCGACTCCCGCAACATCCCCGCCGAGTTCGCCGAGGCCCGCTGGCCGTTCGTCGTCGAGCGCCTCGGCCTCGCCGTCGACTCGGGCGGGCCGGGGGAGCACCGCGGCGGCCTCGGCTACGACAAGCACATCCGGATGCTCCGCGACGCCCACTACATGTCGATCGCCGACCGCTCCATCCTGTCGTGCTGGGGCGTCAACGGCGGACGCGCGGGGCGCCCGTTCCGCGTCGACATCGACGGCGAGGAGATGGACGGCCTCGTCGACGACCGTCCCGTCCGCGCCGGGCAGGTCATCCGCATCCGCACCACCGGCGGGGGCGGCTGGGGCGACCCCCTGAACCGCGACCCGTCCCGCGTCGCCGCCGACGTCCGCGACGGCAAGGTCTCCCCGGCGGGCGCCCGCGACGACTACGGCGTCGTCCTCACCGACGGCGCCGTGGACGCCGAGGCGACCGAGACCCTCCGAGCGCGCCTCCGCGCGGAACGCGGCCCCGTCCCGTTCTTCGACCGAGGCCCCGGCTACCCGCGACTCTCCGGCGGCGCCACCTCCGCCGAAGTCGACTCCCTCGACCCCTGAGCCCACGTCATCGCGGGCGCGGAGGCGAATTCAGAATACGATCTGATAACGTGGAGCCATGAGCACCAGGACCCGTCCGGACTCGGTCACCTTCTCCGACCTGTCCCGCAACCCGCGGGCCGTCGCGGAGCGGGCCTCCAGGCTGGGGCGGGTGCGCGTCACCCATCGCGACGCGCCGGACTTCTACCTCACGGCCGCCGACCGCGAGGAGCGGCGGGACGAGACGCTGGCCACCGCGTCACGGATCTTCATCGCGCTCATGAAGCACGATCCGGGGGCCCGCGAGCTTCTGCTCGCCATGCCGGACGTGTTCCCGTGGGTGCGTCACCTCAGCACCGAGGAGGTCCGCGCCTTCACCGTGGAGCTCGTCGAGGCCCTCTCGGACGCGGCGGAGCTCGACCTCGACACGTCCCTCAACGAGGTGGTCGCCGGGTGGCGTGCCACCGCGCGCATCAAGGCGGACCCCGAGCAGCACGAGGAAGCGGTGCGGCCCGCCAGCGGTGACTTCGGTCCGGTGGAAGTCATCCCATGAGCCCCGAACGAGGGGACAGGGTCACCGTCCCGCCCGCCGCCGACGAGTGGGACTTACGCTTCGGAACGAGCGGGCATCGTTTGGGTGGTCTACGCGTCACCCCGCCACCCGAAGGACACCGAGAACTGACGCCCGGGCCCACGCCGGTACCGCTCCAGGCGGAGTTCGCGGACCTGCGGCGGCGTCCCGCCGCTGGAGGCGGCGGGACGCGGAGGCGACGTCTCGGTGCCGGTCTTGTCAGGGATACCGGAGGTCCGAGCCCGTCAGGTCAGCAGGCCTGGACGTAGTACGCCGGCCTGAAGTCGTATGTGCCGTCGGTGCCCGGAGGAACGTTGACGAGCACGTTGTGCGCGATGCCCTTGATGAAGGCGTGCGCTCCGCCGGTGTTGGAGTTGTCGTAGAGGCCGGTGCCGTTCCACGCCCGCAGCGCCCAGTCCGCTCCGCCGCGACGGCAGTGGAAGAGGGAGAAGACCTTGCCTCCCTCGGCGGCCAGGACGTTGGTGTAGAGGCAGAAGTGGCCGGTCGGGCACGGCGTGCCGCTGGTCGTGTTGATCCACGTCCAGCAGTCGGCGCTCACGTAGATGTCGGCGCAGTACGGGACGCCGACGACCGACGCGTTGTCGTTGCCGTGGTCTCGCTGGACCGGCGCCGCAGCGGGGGCGACCCGCTTGCCGTCGGCCCGCACGGACCCGCCGGGACCGGCGGCGTAGGCGGCGCCGCTGCCGGCGAGGAGCACCGTCAGGCAGATCACCAGCCCGAGCGCTTTGCGCAGTGTTCGTGGTGCCATCAGAGGACAACCTTTCTCGTGTGCCGCGAGGTCGTGCCTCTTGCAGGAGCGATGCGGAGCGGGGAGGTCGGATCTTGCAGGGAGCGTCCGGGCCTCGCGTGGTTTCACGAATGAGGGTGCAGGCCGCTGACCTGGCCTGTCGTTACGTGTGCGCGCACTCGCCTGTCGCTTGAGCGCACTGCCGGCGGAACTGGCCGGGGGAGAGGCCGTAGGCTCCGCGGAACACCTGGCTGAAGTGCGCGGCGCTGCCGAATCCCCACCGGGCCGCGATCGCGTTGATCGGACGGTCGGCCAGCCGGGGATCGGCGAGGTCGCGCAGGCAGCGCTCCAGGCGGCGCTCGCGGATCCAGCCGGCGACGGTGTGCCCCTCCTCATGGAAGAGCTTGTGGAGGTAGCGCAGCGAGATGTGATGAGCCGTGGCGATCGCGTCCGGAGTCAGGTGCGGGTCGGCCAGGTTCCGGCGGATGAAGCTGAAGATCTGGGCCATCAGCACATGCCGCCTCGCCTGGGGCGGCACCACATCCGGGGCGTCCAACGCGGTGGCGAGCGCCGCGGTGAAGACGTCCAGCGTGAGGGTGGACAGCCGGGCGGTGTCGGACGGCCCGAGTTCATGCATGTGCCGGGCCAGTTGCAGCAGGAACTGCGACGACAGTGCCCCCACACCCTGATCCCTCCGTAGTCGGACCCCGGCCAGCCGCCGCAGATCCCGATGCGGGAACGGCAGCAGCGAGCGAGGAAGGCACAGGACCAGCACCTGCCCGCGGGAACGTCCGGCGATAACTCCGCCCGGTAGGGCCGCGAGGTGTCGGCCAGCACCAGGTCCCCGGGACCGAACTCCGCCCGCCGACCGTCTTGCGCCATCACGCCGTGCCCGCGCACGGTGCACACCAAAATGAAGGCCCCGGGATCGGACTGACGGATCAGCTTGGGGGTGCGCTCCACCGAGTACGGCGTGGCGGTCATCAAGGACGCCTGCACGGGCCCGAATTCACTGATGCAGAGACGAGCCTGGAAACGGCTCTCCAGGTGCGGTTCGCAGTGCAGTTCGCAGGGGCCCCAGACTTTCGAGGTGACCTCGTGCCAGAAAGCGAATCGCTCCGCCACGGGCACTTCCGCGGTACTGATCACTTTCATGAACCCACCCGAACACGGTCGTGGCGGGGTTTCGGAACAGCATCACCCGAACACCTTCATGAACGCAACCCGCCGTTTCCGCCCCGTGGGCGGGTGTCGAAATGCGCATTTATCGAGATTCCGTGCCAGTTGCTCCTAGGGGATGATTCGGGCCCAGACCCACTTGCCGCCGCAGGGGTCGCGCATCGCCCCGCACGCGGCGGACAGGGCCTGGACGATGTGCAGCCCCCACCCGCCGTTGTCGTCGAACGCCTCCTCGGACAGGTCGAGGCCGTCGAGGGTGAGCTCGGCCTTCGGCCGGGCTTCGGGGAGGTCGGAGGCTCCGTCCCACACGGCGACGATGACCCCGTGCGCGTCCCTGCTGACCTGGAGCCGCAGCTCCGCGTGCGGCGTCCGGTCCGCCGCGTTCGTGACGAGTTCGGAGACGATCAGCAATGCGTCGTCGAGAACATGCGAATAGCCCCATTTGTGAAAGCGCGCCTCCGCCAGCGTCCGCGCCAACCCCACCGCCGCCGCCGATCCCGCCAAGGAAATGATCAGATCCCCGGTCGCCGTCGTCATGCCCGCCTCACCCTCGTCCGAGTTTCGGATTCTCTAGGACAAGGATGGCTGTAGCGGCCTAGTGTTTCGTGTTAGTGAACGGAGACGAAACAGGAGTTCCCGTGACCATAGTTCGCGACCCCCTTGAGCCCAAGATCTCTCTGTGGCATTTTCTTGCGTTCTATCTGCGGTTTCTGCGTGAGAGGGCAGGGCTCTCCCTCAGCCAGTGCGGCAAGATCATTGGCGTTGCTCGATCAACTGTTTCGAATATCGAGGCTGGCCGACAACGGCCACAAGAGGACCAACTTGCGAGACTGGACGAGCAATATGGCACAGGAAGGCTATTGCAACTCTTGCTGTGGTATGCCCGAAACACTCACGATCCCGATTGGGGGCGTCAGCTAGTTCCATTCGAGGAGCAGGCGGCCGCGTTCAGGGCCTACCACGGCAAGTCGATTCCAAGACCGTTTCAAACTGAGGACTACATGCGTGCCCTTGCCATGGCAGGCGCACCTGATGATGCCGATGACACTGTTGCCAGGCGTTTGGCGCGCCAGCAGGTCCTGCTCGACCGGGAGAAGCCGCCGTTCTTTTATCTGATCCTAGAAGAGGATGTGCTTCGTACCTGCGTGGGCGGTCCAGAGATCATGAAGGCTCAGCTCGCACACCTGCGCGGGATGATGGACCTACCTCAGGTCATCATCCGCTTCGTTCAACCGGCTGCGGGGGCCCACGAAGGGTTCGACGGTGCTTTCCAGATCATCAGCTTGGAACGCCGGGATGTGGCGTTCGCTGGCGCTCAATACGGCGGGCCACCGCTCCGGCGCCGGGCGTCAGGATCAGGCGCGGTAGGCGGCCCACTGGTTCTTCATGCGGGTGGACTGGCCCGGCGTGAACTCGTACATGCACGAGTCGTAGCTGTAGTCCATGAAGTTGTGGATGGGGTCGGCGCCGGCCGAGGAGCAGGTGTCGCGGCCGGTGGGGCAGCCCGAGGCGGGGCTCTGCTCGGCGGGCGTGTCGGAGACGCTGTCCCCGGTGGTGCTGCACCCGCCCTGGAACGTGTGGTAGAGCCCCATCCAGTGGCCCACCTCGTGGGTTCCGGTGTCGCCCTCGTTGTAGTTGCCCAGCGAGCCGCCCGGAAGGCTCTGGTAGTGGATGACGACGCCGTCCATCTTGGGCTTGGATCGGTAGCTGCTCGGGAACGTCGCCCAGCCGAGGAGGCTGCTCCCGAGGTCGGCCGTGTAGAAGTTGAGGTCCTGCGCGTTGCCGGTGTGCAGGGCCGACTTCATCTGGGACTCGTAGCCCTCGGGGTCGGAGAACCAGGCCGCGTTCTGCGTCCGCCTGATCTCGGCCAGAGTGAACGTGACGCCGCTGCCGGCATAGGCGTTGTTGAGGACGCTGAGCTGCTTGGTCAGGACCGAGTCGGACACGTTGCCCGCGCTGCCGTAGACGACCTGGAAGTGCACGCGGACGGTGATGGCCGCCGCCGTGCTCGTCTTCCTCATCTTGCCGAGGCGGTTCTGGAAGTCCTTCTCCATAGCGGCGACCTGGGCCGTTCCCGGCTGGTTCCGCTCGGTGGCGTGGGCCCCGGCGCGGACGCGGGCCTGGGCGGGCTGCTCGGCGCACACCGTGGGCGAGGCGGTGCGGGCGGACGGGGCGGCCAGCGTGGCGGGGGCGGCGGGGGCGTACGCCGTGAAGGCGGCGGCCATGCCGAGGACGGCGGCGATTCCGGCGCGTTTCATGGAACTCCTTGGGGGGTGCGGCGCGTGCGGGGGAGCGCGCGCGTGGGGAGCGGAGTCATCGCTGGAACCAGGGTGGATGCGAACAAACAACACGTCTTTAGCAAACCTGGACGAACAGGCGCGGGTAATGCTGAATACGGCACCGTAGCGCGGCGGCGTAGCGTGTCCCCATGGACGTGGAGGAGGAGGCGTCGCGGATCCTGGCCGAGCTGCGAGCCCAGGCCGACCCGGTGCGCGCCGAAGGGGAGAAGCGCTACCTGAAGAGCGACCTCGCCCATATCGGCGTCCCGGTGCCCGCGTTGCGCAAGGTCGCGCTGTCGGCGGTCAAGAGTGCGCCGACCCGAGAGGAACTGGTCGCCCTCGCGGTGACGCTCTGGGACGTCACCGACGAGGGCCGCCCGGTGCACGAGGCCCGCATGGCCGCCATAGAGGTCCTCGTGAAGCGGGTGGCGCTGCTGGAGCCGCGCGATGTGGAGCTGGCGGAACGGCTCGTCAGGGACTCGGCGAGCTGGGTCTACGTCGACCAGCTCGCGGAGAAGGTCGTCGGCGCGCTGGTCGTCCGCGACCCGGACCTGGCGGCGGTCCTGGACGCGTGGGTCGCCGATCCCTACATGTGGGTGAGACGCACGGCCATGCTGGCACTCCTGGCGGGCGTCCGAGCCGGTGACCCCGATCTCGACCGCATCGGCCGGTACGGGGACGCGCTCATGGGCGAACGCGAGTTCTTCATCCGCAAGGCGCTCGGCTGGGTGCTCCGAGAGCTGTCCAAGAAAGACCCGGAGTGGGTGGCCGCCTGGGTCGAGCCACGCGTGGACGCCGTCTCAGGCGTCACGCTCCGCGAGGCCGTCCGTCGCCTCCCACCCGAAGTCGCCACCCGTCTCAAGCCCGCTTCCCGGTGAAACCGCCGGAGGCGGGAGGGAGCGCTAGGCGCGGTAGGCGGCCCACACGTTGTGGATGCGGGTGCCCTGGCCCGGGGTGAAGGACGTCATGCAGGTGTCGTAGCTGTAGTCCATGTAGTTGTGCACCGGGTCTTCCCCAGGGGCGGGGCAGGTGTCCTTGAAGGACGGGCAGCCGTTCGTGGGGTCGCGCTCGGCGGGAGTGTCGGCGACGCGGTCGCCCTCTCCGCTGCAGCCGTCCTGGAAGGTGTGGTAGAGCCCCATCCAGTGCCCGACCTCGTGGGTCGCGCTGAAGCCCTTGTTGAAGTTCTCGATGGAACCGCCCGGCAGGCTGGCGTAGTGGACGGTCACGCCGTCCATCTGGGGGTCGGAGGTGTACTTCCAGGGGAACGTCGACCAGCCGAGCAGGTCGCCGCCGATGTAGGTGCTGTACAGGTTCAGCGTCGACTTGCCGCCCTTGTGCAGCTTCGGCTTGTAGGTGCCCTCATAGCGTTCCGGGTCGCCGAACCATGCCGCGTTGTCGGTGCGGCTCACGGCCTTGAGCGTGAAGGAGACGCGCGCGTTCGCGCCGCCGTTGCCGCCGCCGTAGGACGTGTTCAGCGTGCCGATCTGGCGCTGGATCATCGCGTCGGACACGTTGCCCTTCGCGCCGGCGTGGATCACATGGAAGTAGACCGGAATGGTGATCTGCGCGGCCCTGCGCTGGCCCGCGCTCTTCGAGGCGCCATGCTTCCCCAATCCGAGCCCGTCCAGGATCCGGTTCAGGCGCCTCTCCACGGCGGCGGCCTCGGCGGGGCTGAGATCCATGCGGTCTCGGGCATGGCCGTCAGTCCGGTGACGCGCCCCGGCCTCCGCCGGCGGGTGCGCGCAGTCGTCGCCGCGGCTTTCGTGCCCTGGCCGCGCTGATGGTCCGGTGCTCGCGGACGGCGCCGGCTGCGCGAAGGTCGCGGCGGGGACGAGGGCGGCGAGCAGAGCGGCGGCGGCGAGCGGCTTCACGGCACTCCTAGGGACGGCGTTCCGGCGAGCGCGGCGTTTCGGAGAAACGACGCTTCACCGAACACAGGGCGTCATCAACTGATATCAGACCGCAGTCATGCTGTGCGTGTGATCAAGGTAAATGGATGCCGACCGTTATAGGACAGTCGCCCCCAGTGACGATCATGTCGGGGACCGGGCGCATCGGCGCAGGCAGCGGCCCGTAGACTGGGAAGTCCCTTCCGGCCGGGCGAAAGGCGTAGTTGGTGGTCGCAGACCAGTCCTTTGACACCGTCCTCGTCGTCGATTTCGGCGCGCAGTACGCGCAGCTGATCGCACGACGGGTCCGCGAGTGCCATGTGTTCAGCGAGATCGTGCCGTCGACCATGCCGGCGGCGGAGATGCTCGCCAAGCGGCCCAAGGCGATCATCCTCTCGGGCGGGCCCGCGTCGGTGTACGCCGAGGGCGCTCCGGTCGTGCCGGACGGCCTGTTCGACATCGGCGTCCCCACGCTCGGCATCTGCTACGGCCACCAGGTCATGGCGCAGGCCCTCGGCGGGACGGTCGAGAACTCCGACGTCGCCGAGTACGGCGGCGCCACCGTCGCCGTCGCGTCCCCCGGCATGCTGTTCGCGGGCCTGCCGCACGAGCAGGCGGTGTGGATGTCCCACCGCGACTTCGTGAGCAGCGCCCCGGCCGGCTTCACCGTGACGGCCAGCACCGACGTCACCCCGGTCGCGGGCATGGAGGACCTGGAGCGCGGCTTCTTCGGAGTCCAGTTCCACCCCGAGGTCCTGCACACCCAGCACGGCATGGAGATCCTGCGGCGCTTCCTCTACGAGGGCGCCGGGTGCCGGCCGAACTGGACGATGGTGAACATCGCGGACGAGTCGATCGAGGCCGTCCGGGAGCGGGTCGGGGACAAGCGGGTGATCTGCGCGCTGTCGGGCGGCGTGGACTCCGCCGTCGCCGCCGCGCTCGTCCAGCGCGCCATCGGCGACCAGCTGACCTGCGTGTTCGTCGACCACGGCCTGCTGCGCAAGGGGGAGCCCGAGCAGGTCGAGAAGGACTTCGTCGCCGCCACCGGGGTGAACCTGCACGTCGTGGACGCCCAGGAGCGCTTCCTGTCCGCCCTCGACGGCGTCACCGACCCGGAGGAGAAGCGCAAGATCATCGGACGCGAGTTCATCCGGGTGTTCGAGGAGGCGGCCCGGGAGATCGTCCACGGCGGCGCGGGTTCCGCCGGAGAACCGGCCGAGCCGGTCGAGTTCCTCGTCCAGGGGACCCTCTACCCGGACGTGGTCGAATCGGGCGGCGGCACCGGCGCGGCGAACATCAAGTCGCACCACAACGTCGGCGGCCTGCCCGAAGACCTCCAGTTCAAGCTGGTCGAGCCGCTGCGGACGCTGTTCAAGGACGAGGTCCGCGCGCTCGGCGAGCAGCTCGGCCTCCCGGCCGAGATCGTCTGGCGGCAGCCGTTCCCCGGCCCCGGCCTCGGCATCCGCATCATCGGCGCCGTCACGCGCGATCGCCTGGACATCCTCCGGGACGCCGACGCCATCGCCCGCGAGGAGCTCACCCGCGCGGGCCTCGACCGCGACATCTGGCAGTTCCCGGTGGTCCTGCTCGCGGACGTGCGGTCGGTGGGCGTGCAGGGCGACAGCCGCACCTACGGGCACCCGATCGTCCTGCGCCCGGTGACCAGCGAGGACGCGATGACGGCCGACTGGGCGAAGCTGCCCTACGACGTCCTGCAGCGGATCTCCACCCGCATCACCAACGAGGTCCGCGAGATCAACCGCGTCACCGTCGACATCACCTCCAAGCCCCCGGGCACCATCGAGTGGGAGTAGGGCGGCCCACCAGGCACGGCTGAGGCCCGGACGGAATCCGTCCGGGCCTCTCGCCTGCCGTCGGACGCGCCCGCGGCCGGACGTGCCCGTCGTCAGACCGTGGCGGGGGCCAGCGCGGCCTCGGCGTCCAGCGTCGCGGCGGTCGCGTTCACCACGGCGGCGATCCGCAGCACCTCCTGGACGAGCTCGCGCGACAGGCCGGCCTCGCGGACGACCTTCTCGTGCGACTCCAGGCACCGCCCGCAGCCGTTGATCGCCGACACGGCGAGGCACCACAGCTCGAAGTCGACCTTCTCCACGCCGGGCCTGCCGATGATCGACATCCGCAGCCGGGCCGGGAGGGTCGCGTACGTCTCGTCCCCGATCAGGTGGGTGGCGCGGTAGTACACGTTGTTCATCGCCATGATCGACGCGGCGCCCTTGGCCGCCTCGAACGCCTCGGCGGACAGGTGGTCGCCCGCCTCCTCGGCGAGTTCGCGGATGACGACGGCGCTCCGCGTGGCGAGGGCGCAGGCCAGGACCGTCCCCCACAGCTGCTGGTCGGTGAGCTGGGAGGTCGAGGTCAGCGAGCCCAGGTTGAGCTTGGTGTCCTTGGCGTAGCCCGGGAGGGCGCCCTTCAGCGCGTCAACGCTCATGATCATGCGTCCTTTCGTGCGGACGGCCGGCCGCATGGTCGCGCGGCCGGCCGCCGTCGGTCCGTGTCGGACTCCGCCGGGCCGGGCCCGGCGAGGGGCTCAGGCCCCGGCGAGCAGCTTGGTCGCGTCGAGCGTGTCCTCGCCCTTGTTCCAGTTGCAGGGGCACAGCTCGTCGCTCTGCAGGGCGTCCAGGACCCGCAGGACCTCCTTGACGTTCCGGCCGACGGAACCGGCGGTCACCATGGCGAACTGGATCTCGTTGTTCGGGTCGACGATGAACGTCGCGCGCTGGGCGACGCCGTCCTCGGTGAGGATGCCGAGCGACTCCGAGAGCTCGCGCTTGAGGTCGGACAGCATCGGGAACGGGATCTCCCGCAGGTCCGGGTGGTCCTTGCGCCACGCGTAGTGGACGAACTCGTTGTCGACGGACGCGCCGAGCACCTGCGCGTCGCGGTCGGCGAAGTCCTCGTTGAGGCGGCCGAACTCCGCGATCTCCGTCGGACAGACGAACGTGAAGTCCTTGGGCCAGAAGAACACCACGCGCCACTTGCCCTCGTAGGACTTGTGGTTGATCGTCTCGAACGCGTTCTCGGCGTCCAGCGAGACGCAGGCGGTGAGCTCGTACTCGGGGAACTTGTCACCGACAGTAAGCACGCATGCTCCTTCATCATGAGAATGGGGTCGCCTCCGCATGGGGAGGCGCAGGAGGGCCGCGGGCTCTTCGCCTCGGCGGCCGATGTCACTCACAGTGCCCCGACTCGATCAAAAAGAGAAATCGATGGATCCCACGAGCGCGATAGGCGCGGCCTATCAATGTGGCGGACGGCGCGCTGACCGGCGAAAAGAGAGCGGTCGGTCCGCCGACCACCCGTCCGGTAGATATAGATCACACAGATGCACCCATATCGGGTCTAACTCTGCGTAGCGCGCAAGTGTAGGGCGCTCGGCTCTCCCCGGACAACAGGCGACATTTCGGCGAGCCGCGGGGGGCGGGCTCAGCGGGGCCGGGCGGCGGCGTGGACGGCGAGGGCTTCGGCGGCGTCGGCGAACATGTCGGCCAGGCCGGAGAGGGAGGTCGGGATCTCGCCGTCCAGCCACGCGACGAGGTTCTCGTTCCACCCGGCGACCAGCATCGTGGCGGTGAAGCGCATGCGCGCGTCGGCGTCCGGCGGGATGTCGTAGAAGGTGCGGGCGTACTCGATGACCAGGCGGGCGTAGTCGCGGCGTGCGGCGTGCTGGCGCGCCCGCAGGACGGGGCTGGCCGCCGCCTCGACCAGCATCACGCGGATCTTGCGGGGGTCGGTGCGGCCCGTGTCCAGCGCGGCCAGGGCGGCGGAGCGGACGGTCGTGCGCAGGTCGGCGTCCGGTCCGGCGGCGGCCACTCCCCGGGCGGCGGCCTCGGCGATCTCCGCGACGATCCGGTCGTGGACCTCGGTGAGCAGGGCGTCGAGGTCGGTGAAGCTCTCGTAGAAGTAGCGCGGGTTGAGGCCGGCGCGCGCGCAGACCGCGCGCAGGGACGTCCCCCGGACGCCCTCCGCCGCCAGCAGGTCGAGGGCCGCGTCCAGGAGGGCGGCGCGGCGTCCGGCGCGGCGGCGGTCGGCGGTCACGCCGCCGTACGGGCGAGGACTCACCCCGCAATCTTGACACAGCCGTTGCCAGAACCTACCTTTCTGGCAACATGCGTAGCCAGATGGGGAGGCCCCCGTGCCCCGCTCCAGCGACACAGACCCCCGGACGACGGACACCGCAGCGCCCCGGCCCGGCGAGCCGGACATGGCGCGCGTCTTCGCGCCGCTCCTGCGCGAGCACGACTACGTCATCGACCAGATCGACGGGAAGCTCCCGCCCGGCCTCACCGGGACGCTGTACCGGATCGGCCCCGGCAAGTGGGAGGTCGGGCGGACGCTGATGCACCACCTCTTCGACGGCGACGGGATGGTCTCGCAGTTCGCCTTCGACGGACGGTCCGTGCGGTTCCGCAACCGGTACGTCCGGACGCCGCAGTTCAGGCACGGCATGGTCGCCGACGGGCCCGTCCGGCCGGGGGTCGGAACCCCGCTTCCCGGCGGCTTCTGGGCCAACTTCGTGAAGGGGAAGGGGCCGGCGAACCCCGCCAACACCGGGATCGCCCTGCACGCCGACCGGCTGCTGGCCCTGTGGGAGGGCGGTCCGCCGCACCGGCTCGACCCCGACACGCTGGAGACGCTCGGCGTCCACGACTTCGACGGGCGGCTGCGCGGCGCGCTCAAGGCGTTCTCCGCCCACCCGAAGTGGGATCCGGTGACGGGCGAGATGTTCAACTTCGGACAGGACTTCAGTCCGCTGCCGTCCCTGAACTGCTGGAAGGTCGACCGGCGCGGCCGGCTGCGGCGGCTCGCCCGGGTCCGGATGGCGAACATGCCGTGGAACCACGATGTGGCGCTGACGACCGACCACATGGTGTTCGTCCTGGACCCGTACATGGTCGACCTGCGCACGATGTTCGGCGGCGGCGCGTCGGTGTTCGACGCGATCCGGCACCGTCCGGAGAAGGGGACGCGGTTCGTGCTGGTGCCGCGCGACGGCGGTCCGGCGCGGGTCGTGGAGCATGAGGCGCTCGTGCACGTCCACGTGGCGAACGCCTTCGAGGACGGCGCCGACACCGTCGTCGACCTGGTGCTCTTCGACGACTTCGAGGCGATCAGGCGTGACCTGTCCGACTTCCGCGCCCGCTTCACCGACCTGCCGTCCAGCAGGCTGACGCGCTGCCGGATCACCCCGGCGGGACGGGTGATCGAGACGCCGCTCTCCGACCTGCCCGGCGAGTTCCCCCAGTACGACTGGCGCCGCTCCACGCGCAGGCACCGCTACACCTACATGACGGGACGGACGGGCCCGAGCGGCGAGTACGACACCGTCCTGAAGGTCGACAACGACACCGGCCGCACGCAGGCGCACGAGGCCGGCCCGCACACCTACGTGGGCGAGCCCGTCTTCGTTCCCCGCGCGCCGGACTCCGCCGAGGACGACGGGTGGCTCCTGACGGTCGTGTATCTCGCGGCGGAGCATCGCTCGCGGCTCACCGTCCTGGACGCCAGGGACCTCACCTCCGTCGCGGATCTCCACCTGCCGCACCACATCCCGTTCGGCTTCCACGGCACCTTCACACCGCGCGTCGCCGACCCCGACGCGCCCATCCCCCATCCCGACCGCCTGCCCGTCCGCTGAGCGCCTGCCCGCTGTGGTGAACACCACCCCGCCTCCACCTGGGACAAGTCACGGTGCGTGATCGGCCTTGGGTAATGTCTGCGGCAGGATGGGGATCAGCAGACCGACGGTGGCCCAGTTGCGGGCGTTCCTGGCATTGGCGGAGTACCTGCATTTCCGCGACGCCGCCGCCGCTCTGCGCATGAGCCAGCCCGCCCTGTCCGGGGCCGTGGCGGCGCTGGAGGAGGGCCTCGGGACGCAGCTCGTCGAGCGGACGACGCGCAAGGTCCTGCTGACTCCCGCGGGGGAGCGGGTCGCGCGGCGGGCCGAGACCGTCCTGGCGGAACTCGACCGGCTGGTCGAGGAGGTCCAGGCCGTCCGGGGGATGCTCGTCGGGCCGCTCAGGGTGGGCGTCATCCCGACCGTCGCGCCGTACCTGCTGCCGGTCGTCCTTCCCCGGCTCGCCAAGGAGTTCCCCGACCTGGAACTGTCCGTCCACGAGGAGCAGACCGGCCACATCGTCGCGGAACTGCTCGCCGGACGCCTGGACGTGGTGCTGCTGGCGCTTCCCGTGCCCGCGTCGGGCGTGACGGAGCTGCCGCTGTACGACGAGGACTTCGTGCTCGTCGCGCCCGCCGGGTTCGAGCTGGGAGCGACCGGGGTCGCGCGGGAGGCGCTCAACGATCTCGACGTCCTCCTGCTGAACGAGGGCCACTGCCTGCGCGACCAGGCGCTGGACGTCTGCCGGGAGGTGGGGGCGCGCGCCGCCGCGGCGACGTACGCCACGAGCCTGGCGACGCTGGTCCAGCTCGTGTCGGGCGGCCTCGGGGTGACGCTCGTCCCCGAGACGGCGCTGCCCGTGGAGACCCGCCGGGCGCCGAACCTCGGCCTGCACCGGTTCGCGGCCCCGGCGCCGTTCCGCCGCGTCGGCCTGGGCTTCCGGTCGACGTCGCCGCGCGCGGACGAGTTCGAGGCGCTCGCCGCGAGCGTCCGCGCCGCCCTCTCCGAGTCGGCCGCGGCGGAGTCGGGCACGGCGGGGTCGGGCACGGCGGGGTCGGGCACGGTGGGGCCGGGCGCGGCCCCCGGCATCCGCCCAGCCTGATCCCCGGCTCTGATCCCTCGGGTTAACGCCAAGGTCAAGCCGCGGCCAGGCGAGGTCAAGTCTGCGTCAGGGGACGGCCTCGCAATCGCGATGCGCGTTCGTGCGGCGGCGTGACGTCACCATGCTCGGGGGCGAGGAGGAGGCCCCATGTCCCCGAAGCTCAGCGTGGTCGTGCCGTTCCACAACACCGAGGAGTACCTCCAGGAGTGCCTGGAATCGCTGGCGGGCCAGACGCTGGGCGACCTTGAAGTGATCATGGTGGACGACGGGTCCACCGACAACGGCGCCGTGATCGCCAAGGACATGTGCGGCCGCGACTCGCGGTTCCGGCTGCTCACGCGGGAGAACGAGGGCCCGGGGCCCGCCCGCAACGCGGGGGTGCGGCAGGCGAGGGGCGAGTACCTGGCGTTCGCCGACGCCGACGACGTCGTGGAGCGCGAGGCGTACGCGCGGCTGGTCGCGTCCCTTGAGCGGACCGGCTCGGACCTGGCGTCCGGCAACGTCCAGCGGATGGACGACGACCGGACCTGGCAGTCGCACCTGCACGACGGCCTGTTCACGCAGTCCCGTTCGAAGACGCATGTGTCGTCCATGCCGATGCTCATGCGCGACCGGACGCCGTGGAACAAGGTGTACCGGCGGGCGTTCTGGAACCGGACCGGTCTGGAGTTCCCCCCGGGCTACTACGAGGACCCGCCTGTCACGGCGCGCGCGCACGCCCTGGCCCGTTCCGTCGACATCCTGAGCGAGACGGTCTACTTCTGGCGCAGGCGTCCCGGGTCCATCACAGAGGACCGCTACGACTGGGACAACTTCAGCCAGCGCATGCGCTCCGCCCGGGTCGTCCGGGACGGTCTGGCCGACTACGCCCCGCAGCTCCTGAACGCCTACGACGAGCACGTGCTGATCCCGATCGAGCTTCGCGTCCTGTTCGAGGCCCTCCCGAGGACGCAGGACGAGAACCGCGGGGAACTCGTGGCCATGGGGGCGGCCCTGGCCCGGCAGGTGAACGCGCGCGTCCTCAGGCGGCAGCCCGCGATGACGCGCCTGCAACTGCACCTGCTGTGCCGGCGGATGCTGCCGGAACTCCTGGAGGTGCTGCGCTTCGTCCAGCTGCGCAAGGCGGCGGACGCGCCGCGCGTGCGGCGCGGCCTGCGGCACCGCTGGTACGCCGAGTACCCGTTCTTCGAGGACGAGGACCGGGGCGTCCCCGCGCACGTGTACGACGTGACCGACGAGCTCAGGCCGGTCGCGGCGATCGACCGGGCCACCTGGGCGGACGGGCTGCTGCGCCTGGAGGGCCACGCCTACGTCCGGCATCTGGACGCCTCCAGCGAGGACGGGTCCCGGATCCGGCTCTGGCTGGTGGCGGCCAACAAGCGGGGCCTCATGCGCGTCCCGGTCCGGAGGGTCCGCAGGCCGGACGTGACCGCCGGGTCGCGGCAGTCGAACGTCTCCTACGACTGGTCCGGCTTCGTCGCGGAGATCGACCCGTCCGCGCTGCGGATGTTCGGGCGCTGGCGGGACGTCGACTGGGTGCCGTGCGTCGAGATCGTCAACCGGGGGCTGCGGCGCCGGTCGACGTTCACCGGCCCGCGGCTCACCGGGCGGCAGTGGCCGCGGGACAGGGAGTGCGCGCCGGGCGTGCTCGTCCAGGGCGTCGCGGGCCGGAACCGCTTCGTGATCCAGGTGCGCCGCACGCCGGCGGCGGTCGTCGGCTGCCACCTGGAGGGCGGCGAGCTGTGGCTGGACGGCTGGAGCCGCGTCCCGCTCGGGGACGAGCCGCGCGTCACCGCCACCCCGAGGACGGGGCGGGCCACGGTGCTCGGCCCGGTCGAGCCGGTCGGCGCCGACGGGTTCCGGGCGCGGCTGCCGGTCGCCGGGCTGGCCCGGCGGCAGGGCGACTGGGAGATCGCCCTGTCGGAGGGGACCCGCCCGTACCTGGACGAGGACGCCGCGGGCGCCGCCTTCTCCGTCCCCGGCGGGGAACTGGAGATCGCCAGGACGCGGCGCGGCACGCTGCGGATCGTCTCCCGCGGGCGCGTCCTCGCCGTCGAGGAGGTGTCGTGGTCGCCCGAGGGCGCCCTGCGCCTCGCGGGCACGTGCTCGGAGCGGATCGGGCGGCCCGACTCGCTGGTCCTTCGGCGGCGGCGGTCGAGCGAGGAGCACGCCGTCAGGCTGCACTGGGAGGACGACCGGTTCACCGCGGTGTTCTCGCCCGCGCGCATGCCGGTGCTCGGGCTGTCGCGCCCGCTGGTCTCCGGCCGCTGGGACGCCCTCGCCACCGTCGGCGGGGAGGAGCGGCCGGTGGTCGTCCGCCGCCACAGCCTCCGCGACCTGCCGGAGCCGTTCGAAGCGGGCCTGCACCGGATCACCGTCCGGGCCCAGAAGACCGACCAGTTGCAGTTGCGCGTCGAGACGGCCTTGGACGACGACGAGCGCGGAGCCTACGCGCAGAGCCGCATCCGGTCCGGGCACTACCGGCGCCACCTGAACCTGCCCGTCCGTGAGCTCGCCGTGTTCGACGCGTACAAGGGGCGCCAGTACTCGTGCAACCCGCGCGGCATCTATGACGCGCTGCGGCGCCGCGAAACCGACCTCGAATGCGTGTGGGTCACCGAGAACGGACAGTTCGGCAAGCCTTCCGGCGCCCGCACCGTCCTGGCCGGGACGCGGGAGCACTACGAGGCGCTCGCCCGCGCGCGCTACATCTTCGGCAACTGGTCGCAGCAGGAATGGTTCACCAAACGCGAGGACCAGACCTACGTGCAGTGCTGGCACGGGACGCCCCTGAAGAAACTCGGGTACGACGTCAAGCAGATGCCCTTCAAGCGCACCGAGGGCGTGGACTGGATGGAGCACGACGTCCCTCAGTGGGACCTCCTGCTCGCCCAGAACGCGTTCTCCGTGCCGCTGTTCCGGCGCGCGTTCGGCTACACCGGGGACGTCCTCGAAAGCGGCTACCCCCGCAACGACGTGCTGAGCAGCCCGCACCGCGACGAGATCGCCGCGGCGGTGCGGCGGCGGCTCGGCATCCCGGAGGGCAAGCGGGTCGTCCTGTACGCCCCGACCTGGCGGGACGACTTCCACCACGCGATCGGCAAGCGCGCGTTCCGCCTCGAATTCGAGATCGACAGGTTCCGGGCCGCGCTGGGCCGCGACCACGTCCTGCTCCTGCGGACGCACTACCTCGTCACCGACCGCCCGAGGCTGCGGCCGGGCGACTGCGTCATGGACGTCTCGGTCTACCCCGACATCTCGGAGCTGTTCCTCATCAGCGACGTGCTCGTGACCGACTACTCGTCGTCCATGTTCGACTTCGCCGTCACCGGCCGCCCGATGGTGTTCTTCACCTACGACCTGGAGCGCTACCGCGACCACGTGCGCGGCTTCTACTTCGACTTCGACGCCGAGGCGCCGGGGCCGCTGCTCGCCACCACGCAGGACGTCGTCGAGGCCCTCCGCGAGCCCGCCGCGCTGGAGACCGGGTTCCGGGACGCGCGCGCCGCCTTCGCCGCCCGGTACTGCCCGCACGACGACGGCCACGCGGGCGCCCGCGTGCTCGACCGGGTCCTCCGCTGAAGCCCCGCAAGCCCACGAATCCCCGAAAGCCCAGTACGGAGCCGCTCGTGTCCCCGCAGATCAGCATCGTCGTCCCCATCCGCAGCACCGGCGGCCGCCTGGCGGAGTGCCTGGAGTCGATCGCGGGGCAGACGCTGCGCGACATCCAGGTGCTCATGGTGGAGGACGGTCCGGACTACGGCAGTGCCGCGAAGGACGCCGCCGCCGACGACGCCGCCGTCGCCAAGGAGTTCGCGGGCCGCGACGACCGTTTCGCCCTGCTGCAGCCCGCCCCCGGCACGGCGGCGGCCGACGCGGGCGTCGAGCAGGCGAAAGGCCGCTACCTCACCTTCGCCGACGGTGAGGACACAGTGCCGCCCTACGCCTACGAGCTGCTGGTCGGGACGCTGGACAACACCGGTTCGGACCTCGCGGGCGGAAACGTCATGTGCCTGGACGAGGAACAGGCGTGGCAGTCACCGCTCCACAGCGACCCCTACGCGGAGACCGTGCTGTCCACGCACGTGACCCGCCATCCCGCCCTCCTGCAAGACAGGACGGTGTGGAACAAGGTCTACCGGCGCTCGTTCTGGGACGCGTACGGCTTCGAGTTCGGAACCAGCGGTGACCTCCTCATCGCCGTGCAGAGCCACGTGCTGGCCTCCGCCGTGGACGTGCTGGACGCGACCGTCTATTTCTGGCGGGACCGTCCCGGAACGGGCTTGCGCACGCGCCCCGACCCAGCCGACATCACCGCGCGCATGGCGACCCTCGCGAAGACGCGGGAATTCGTCCGTACGCAAGCGCCGGACCTTCTGACCGTCCACGACATGTACGCGCTCGACCTGGACGTGCGCGAACTGATGCTCGCCCTGCCCGCGGCCACCTGGGAGGAGCGCGAACACCTGGTCGAACTGGGCGCGGAGGTCGTCGCCGGCGCCGGGCGCCGCGCCACGGCCGGGCTTGAGGCGATCAGGCGGCTGGAGACGTACCTGCTCGGCGAGCGCATGCTGCCCGAACTGCTGGAGGTGCTGCGCTTCGAGGAGGGCGGCCTGCGGGGCGTCCCGCTGGTGTCGCGCGGCCGTCTCCGGCAGCGCTGGTACGCCCGCTACCCCTTCTTCGACGACGCCGGGCGGGGCGTCCCGGAGGACGTGTACGACGTCACCGACGAGCTGGCGCTGTGGGCGGACGTCGACCGTGTGGAGTGGGACGTCGACACCCTCATCGTCGAGGGGCACGCCTGCTTCGACCGGTTCGCCGTGGCGTCGGTGACCGATTCCCGGATCCGCGTGTGGATGCGCGACGTGCGGACCGGCAAGGAGATCCGGCTGCCGGTGGAGCGCCGCTACGTCCCGGAGGTCACGGCGCGCTCAGGGCAGGCGAACGTCTCCCTCGACTGGTCGGGCTTCACGGTACGGGTGGAGCCCGAGTACCTGCTGGACAACGACGAGTGGCGGACGGCCACCTACGAGCTGTTCGCCGAGGTGACGACGGCCGGGCGCAGGGCGGTGCAGCGGCTGACCGCGATGGCTCCCGCCGTCAGGTGGACGTCGCCGCGGCAGGTGGACGAGCACGTGGCCGTCCAACCGGCGGCGGGCGACGACGACGTGTTCGTCGTTCACGTGAAGCGGGCCAAGGCCGTCCTCACCAGGCTCGGCCTCGACGGCGACGCGCTGGTGCTGTCCGGCTGGACGCGGCGCGCGCTCGGCGCCGGAGCCGCGATGGTCGCGGTCCGGCGGCACGGGGGAGACGAGGTCCGCGGGGAGGTGACGCTGCGGCAGGCGGCCGTCCTGCGGATGGCGGAGGGCACCGGGTTCGACTTCACGGCGAGGCTGCCCCTGAAGTACCTGGCGTCCGTGCCGAACAGCACGCCGAACAGCACGCCGAACACCGTCCCGTACGGCACGCACCTGCGCGACGTCATCGACTGGGACATCCGGTTGACGGGCGAAGGCGGCCCGCTGCGGCTCACCGTCGCGAGCAACGTCAAGCCCGCCCGCTTCGCCCTGCCGGAGAGCGTGGGGCGCGGCCGGGAGTTCGCCGTCAGCCGCACCGCGTTCGGCAACCTGCGCGGAGTCGAGCGCAGCTTCCGCCCGGTCGTCACGGGCGCCGCATGGGACGCCAACGGACTGCTCACGCTGAGAGGCGACTTCGCCGACCCGGAACACCGCCCCGACCGCTTCGTCCTCCGGCGGCGCCGGTCCGGCGACGAGCACCGCGTCCCCGTCACCTGGGAGGGAGACCGGTTCACCGCCGCGTTCCTCCCCGCGACGGTGTCGGTGTTCGGGACGGACCTGCCGCTGAGCAGCGGTACCTGGGACCTGGTGGCGCCCACGCGATCGGGAGAGGTGGCCGTCGTCGTCGAACGCGAGGCCATCCCCGACCTGCCCGACCGTCATCGCGCGGGCACGCACGAATTCGAGCTCGGCGTCCACCAGATCGACGCGCTGATACTGCACAGCCGCGTCTCCCTGGAGGACGACGAGCGCGGCGGACACGCGCAGACCCTTCTCCAGCAGAGGGACTACACCGTCTACCTGCGGAACCCTCTGGCCGACATGGTGCTGTTCAGCAGCTACAACGGCTCCCAGTACAGCTGCAGCCCGAGGGCCGTCTATGAGGAGCTCATCCGCCGTGACGCCGACCTGGAATGCGTGTGGGTCTCCCAGGACGGCCAGTTCGCGGTGGACGGAAAGGCCACGACCGTCCTGGCGGGGAGCCGCGAGCACTACCGCGTCCTCGCGCACGCCCGGTACGTTGTCGCCAACCACGCGATGCCGCCCTGGTTCTTCAAGCGGACAGGTCAGGTCTACCTCCAGACGTGGCACGGCACCCCGTTGAAGCGCCTCGCCTACGACCTCCAGGACATGCCGTACCAGCGCACCGAGCGGCTGGACTGGATGGAGGAGGAGGTGCCGCGATGGGATCTCCTGCTGTCCTCCAGCCCGTACGCCACCCAGGTCATGCGGCGGGCCTTCCGGTACGAGGGCGAGGTCCTGGAGACGGGGTTCCCGCGCAACGACATCCTCAGCACGCCCGAGTGGGAACGCATCGGAACCCGCGTCCGGAAGCGCCTGGGGATCCCGCAGGGCAAGAAAGTCGTCCTCTACGCGCCGACATGGCGGGACGACCGGCATCACGCAGAAGGCAAGCAGGGGTTCTCGCTGGAGCTGGACGTGGAGACCATGCGCCAGGCCTTGGGCGACGACCACGTCCTCCTCCTGCGGACGCACCACTTCGTCACCGACCGGGACCGGATCGCTGCGGGCCGGCTCGCCGGCGGCGACTCTGGCCCCTTCGTCATCGATGTCTCCCGGTATCCCGACATCGCCGAGCTGTACATGGCCGCTGACGTGCTCGTCACTGACTACTCGTCCGCCATGTTCGACTACGCCATCCTGGGCCGCCCCATCGTCCTCTACACCTACGACCTGGACTGGTACCGCGACCACGTGCGCGGCTTCTACTTCGACCTGGAGGCCGAAGCGCCCGGCCCGGTCGTGCGGACGTCGGCGGAGGTCGCCGAGGCGGTCAGGGCGGCGTCCGCGAGCGAGCAGCGCTACGCCGACGCCTACGACCGCTTCTTCGTGAAGTACTGCCCGCACGACGACGGCCAGGCCGCGTCCAGGGTGGTGGACCGCGTCTTCGGCAAGGCCTGACGGCAGGGAGGGGCCCGCCGTTCAGCCCGGACGGCGGGCCCGTGCGAACAGCCAGACGCCGGGCCACGAGGCGACCGGCAGGCGCCGCTCCAGCGAGGCGGACAGGCGCAGCGCCTCGTTGGCGAGCGGATGCAGCGGAGCCAGGTCCTCGCGCCGCACCGTCCGGTTCCTCAGCAGACGCAGGAGCGGGCGATGCAGGACGCCCCTGCTCCACACGCGTTCCAGCACGAGCCCGGCGCCCTCCAGCAGTTCGGCCAGAGTGCGGCGAGAGTAGCGGCGGACACGTCCGAGAGCCACGTCCTGCGCCGACCACAGAGCCATGTCGCAGGGCACGGACACCAGCGCCGTCCCACCCGGCCGCAGCACCCGCACGACCTCCGCGGCCGCCCGCCCGTCGTCCTCGACATGTTCGAGCACGTCGAGAGCCAGTGCCAGGTCGAACCCGCATGGCGGCAGCGGCAGGTAACGCGCGTCGCCCTCGTAGGCCTCGACGCCGTAGGCGCGGGCCAGCGCGACGGCGTCCGGGCTCAGATCGATCGCGGTGGCGCTCCAGCCGTGGTCGGCCAGGACGCGGCAGGCCGCCCCGGACGCGGCGCCGATGTCGACTGCCGTCCCGGGCACGCTGAACCGCAGCAGTTCCGCGGACAGGATCTCGCGGCGCTCGCGGTACCACCAGTTGTCGTTCTCGATCCGCGCGATCCGCTGGAGCTCGGTGGTGTCCACCGGACAAGCCGACCGCACCGGCGGCGGCGCGTTCCATCGACGCCGCCGCCCGCGCACGGATCGTTGACGCCGGTTTGACCCCGCCCCGGACGTGCGCGCCGGCGAGCGCCTCCCGCGATCAGCGCTTCCGGCGGCGCCGCACGAGGAAGCGGACGATCAGGAGGACGGCGACCAGGGCGCCGACCGCGGGAACGGCCCGCTTGGCGATCGACGGGCCCGCGAACTCCAGCAGGTCGATCGCGTCGTCCTCCTCCGCCTGCCGCCTGTCCTCCAGGCGCCGCACGCGCCCGCTCTCGTCTCCTCCGGCCGCGGCGGGCGGCGGCAGAGGCTCCTTGGGCTCCGCCCGGACGGGCGCGGGCTCGGCGGCGGGCTGCTCCGGCGTCGCGGGGGCCACGCCCGTCTCCGCCTCCAGCTCCGGTTCGGCGGCCTTCTCGGGGCTCTCCGGGGTGGCGGAGGGCGCGTCCGTGGGCGCCACGGCAGCGGTGGCCGGCGTGTCGGCGGTGGCCTCGGCCGGCTTCTCCGCAGGAGCGGACGGGGCGGCCGGGGTCTCGGCGGCGGCCTCCCCGGGGGCCTCCAGCTCGGCGGCCAGCTGCTTCGCGAACCGGGCGATGATCTTGGAGCCGACCTCGGACAGGATGTTGCGGCCGAACTGCGCCGGGCGGCCCGTCACGTTCAGCTTGGTGTGGACGCTCACGCGGGTGGCGCCGTCCTCGCCGTGCAGCCGCGCCTGCACGGTCGCCGCCGCCGTCCCCGACCCGCGGGCCTCCTTGGCGGACGCCTCCATCGTGACGACGCGGGACGACTCGTCCGCCGAGACGATCCGCGCGGTGCCGCGGTAGGTGATGGTCATCGCGCCGACCTTCACCTTCATCCGGCCCGAGTACTCCTCGCCGTCGATCGAGTCGAGCGTCGCGCCCGGCATGCAGGCCGCGACGCGCTCCACGTCGAGCAGCACCGACCAGGCCTGATCCACCGGCACGGGGACGGTGAAATCGTGGTCGAGCTCCATGATCAGTGTCCTTATCGTCCGGAGTCCTCGCCCCGACCCTACGGCGGCCGCCCGTCGCGTCGCCAGTGGGGCCCCGGGCACCTCGGTACGCCTCAGGCACCCCGGTGTACCCCGCCCAGCAGTGATCATGCGGCACGGGGAACCCGGGGCGCCGGAACGCACGCGGCCGGACGCCGGGGCGACGGCGCCCGGCCGCGTGCTCCCGCCGCGCGGGCGGGTCAGCCCGCGGCGGCCGCCAGCGCGCGCGCCGTCAGCACCGTCGCCAGGTGGGCCCGGTACTCCGACGACCCGTGCAGGTCGGTGGGCGGCTCCGTGCCCGCCGCGGCCTGCGCCGCGGCGGTCCGGAACGCGTCCTCCGACGCCGGCCGCCCTCTCACGGCGGTCTCCACCGCGCTCGCCCTGACCGGCGCCGGGCCCATGTTCGTCAGCGCGACGCGCGCCTCCTCGATGCCGTCACCGTTGCGGTGGACGGCGCACGCCACCGCGACGATCGCCCATGCCTGCGCGGTCCGGTGGAACTTCTCGTAGTGCACGCCCCAGCCCGCACCCAGTTTCGGCACGCGCACGCCGACGAGCAGCTCGTCCGGCTCCATCGCCGACGTCATCCAGTCGACGAAGAACTCCGACGCGGGGATCTCCCTCTCGCCGCGCGAGGACCGGACGAGGAACACCGCGTCCAGCGCGAGCGCCACGGCGGGCAGGTCGCCCGCCGGGTCCGCGTGGGCGAGCGACCCGCCGAAGGTGCCGCGGTGCCGGACCGCCGGGTCGGCGACGGTCTCCGTCGCCTGCACGATCAGCGGGACGTGCTCGCGCACCAGCGGATCGCGGATCACCTGGTGGTGCGTCGCCATGGCGCCGATGAACAGCGAGTCCCCCTCGTCGCGGATCTCCCGGAGCGCGCCGAGCCGGCCCAGGTCGATCAGCGCGTCGGGGTAGGCGAGCCGCAGCCGCAGCAGCGGCATCAGGCTCTGCCCTCCCGCCAGCACCTTGGCGTCCTCGCCCGCGTCGGCCAGCACCTGGACGGCGTCGTCCACCGACGCGGGACGGACGTAGTCGAACGTCGCGGGTATCACTGGTCACCTCCGGCCGAGCCGAGTCCGCCGCCCGCGCCCGGTTCCGCGGCCGCCGGCTTCTCCTCCGCGCGCATCGCGCGCCACACGCGTTCCGGCGTGCACGGCATCCGCACGTCGTGCACCCCGTAGGGGCGCAGCGCGTCCACGATCGCGTTGACGACCGCGGGGGTCGAGGCGATCGTTCCGGCCTCGCCGACGCCCTTCACCCCCATCGGGTTGGACGTCGCTGGCGTCTCGGTGCGGTCCGTCGTGAACGTCGGAAGGTCCGCGGCGGACGGGACCAGGTAGTCGGCCATCGTGGTCGTCGTCAGGTTGCCGTCCGCGTCGTACACGGCCTCCTCGTAGAGCGCCTGGGCGATGCCCTGCGCGAGCCCGCCGTGGACCTGCCCCTCCACGATGAGCGGATTCACGACCTTGCCCACGTCGTCCACCGCCACGTACTTGCGGAGCTTCACCATCCCGGTCTCGGTGTCGACCTCGGCCGCGCACAGGTGCGTGCCGTGCGGGAAGGAGAAGTTCTCCGGGTCGAACGTGGCGTCGGAGTCCAGAGACGGTTCGATGCCGTCCGGCAGGTCGTGCGCGGCGAACGCGGCCAGCGCCACCTCCTGGATCGTCCTGCCCTCCTCCTGGACGCCGCGGACGCTGAACCGCCCACCGGAGAACTCCAGATCCTGCTCGGACGCCTCCAGCAGATGCGCGGCCACCTTGCGGGCCTTGTCCACCACCTTCTCGCAGGCGGAGAACAGCGCGACCCCTCCCACGGCGAGGGAACGGGACCCGTAGGTGTCCATTCCCTTGGGCGAGATGGCGGTGTCGCCGTGCAGGACCTTCACGTCCTCGAACGGCACGCCGAGCCGGTCGGCGGTGATCTGCGCCCACGCCGTCGCGTGGCCCTGCCCGTGCGGGGACGAACCGGTGACCACCTCGACCTTGCCGGACGGCAGCACCCGCACCGACGCGTGCTCCCAGCCGCCGGCGCCGTACGACAGCGACCCGAGAACCCGGGACGGGGCGAGACCGCACATCTCCGTGAACGTCGAGACTCCGATGCCCAGTTGCACCGGATCGCGCCGTTCCCGCCTGTCCGCCTGCTCCGCACGGAGCTTGTCGTACTCGAACAGCTCCAGCGCCTTGTCGGTCGCCGCCTCGTAGTTGCCCGTGTCGTACGTGAGGCCCGCGATCGTCTCGTACGGGAACTCCTCGTGCGCGATCCAGTTGCGGCGCCGTACCTCGATGGGGTCGATGCCCAGTTCGTGGGCCAGCTCGTCCATCATCCGCTCGATGCCGAAGGTGGCCTCCGGGCGGCCCGCACCCCGGTAGGCGTCCGTGGGCGTCTTGGTGGTGAAGACCCCCGTGCAGGTGAACGACAGCGCGTCCATCTTGTAGATGCCGTTGAACATGAACGCGCCCAGCAGCGGGATGCCGGGGGTGACCAGCATCAGGTACGCGCCCATGTCGGCCAGCAGTTCGACCTTCAGGCCGCGGATCCGGCCGTCGCGCTCGGCGGCGAGCGTGAGCCGCTGGATCTGGTCGCGGCCGTGGTGGACGGTCATGTTGCCCTCGCTGCGGGTCTCCGTCCACTTGACCGGACGGCCCAGCCTGCGGGCGAGCAGGAGCGCGAGGACCTCCTCCCCGTACACCTGCAGCTTGGAGCCGAAGCCGCCGCCGACGTCCGGCGCGACGACCCGGATCCGGTGCTCGGGGATCTCGGTGACCGTGGCCAGCATCAACCGCAGGATGTGCGGGATCTGCGTGGCCGAGTACAGCGTGAACTCGTCCCCCTCGGGGACGCACAGCACCGACCGCGGCTCCATGGCCGTCGGGATGAGCCTCTGCTGGACGAAGCGGCGCTCCAGCACGACCGGCGCGTCCCGCATCGCCGCGTCGAGATCTCCGTTCTCGAACACCCACGTGTACGACTTGTTCGTGCCGAGGTCCTCGTGCACCAGATCGGCGCCGTCGGCTAGGGCCGCCTCCATGTCCACGACGGCGGACAGCGGCTCGTAGTCGACGTCTATCTCCTCCAGGGCGTCGATGGCCGCGGCCTTGTCGCGGGCCACGACGCATGCGACTGGCTCGCCGACGTAGCGGACCTCGTCCACCGCCATGGGCGGGTGGGCCGGATGCTTCATGTCCTCGGTCACGACCCACGCGCAGGGCAGCGAACCCTGTTCCGCGGCGAAATCCCGGCCGCTGAACACGGCGACGACGCCGGGACGCTCCTTCGCGGGCGCGGTGTCGACCCCGGTGATCCGGGCGTGCGCGAACGGGCTGCGCAGGAACGCCACGTGCAGCGTTCCCGCCGGGGTCATGTTGTCGGTCCACCGCGTCCGGCCCGTGATGAGCCGCGCGTCCTCCGACCGCTTGCGCGGGGAGCCGACCTCCTGCACGGTCACGGCGTCACCTCCTGCCGGCCGGGCTCGCGCATGTCGCTCGCCGCCCGCCGCACGGCCTTGACGATGTTCTGGTAACCGGTGCACCTGCACAGGTTCCCTTCGAGCCCCTCCCGCACCTCGTCCTCGGACGGGTCGGGATTCTCCCTCAGCAGGTCGAGCGACGCCATGATCATGCCGGGCGTGCAGTAGCCGCACTGCAGCGCGTGCTCCTCGTGGAAGGCCCGCTGCATCGGGTGCGTCTCGCCGTCGACGCCGAGCCCCTCGACGGTCGTCACGTCATGGCCGTCCGCCTGGACGGCGAGCACGGAGCAGCTCTTCACGCTCATCCCGTCCATCAGGACGGTGCAGGCTCCGCAGTTGCTGGTGTCGCACCCGACCGGGGTCCCGACCTTTCCCAGCCGTTCGCGCAGATATTGGACGAGAAGGAGGCGCGGCTCGACGTCGTCTTCGTACGTCGCTCCGTCGACCTCCACACGGATACGTGGCATGCGGTTTCTCCCAGGGACGTCTCGGGGTGGACAGCGAGAGAGACGTCCCTGGGAGGAGCGCGCTGATCCGGCCACGTCATCGGGGCCACCTCCGTGGAAGGCGACCCTCCGAACCTATGCCGGGGTTGAATGCCGTACT
>NZ_JBEZJP010000037.1:0-32853 GCF_040653175.1 Actinomadura sp. NPDC048032 | reverse complement strand
ACGACACGACACCAAGCCAGAGACTCAGAGAGATCGTTCCGTGGGAGGCGCCCTGCGGGCCGGCCACCTTGCGGCGTCCTGCATCCCGTCTGGGCTTGTCCTTCAAGAGTACCCCGGCCCGCAGAACGCTGCGAACCGTTTTCCTCTGTCAGTGTCCCCCGGGGCCGTCCGCCTGTCGGCGTCCCGCATCCCCTTGGGGCACCACAGAGATTAGGCAGCCTCGGAGGGCCCGTCAAATCGGGACCGGCCACCTCTTCGTCCCCTCACCGAAACTCCCAGGTCACGCGCGGTTCAAGTCACCGGCGTCACCGGCCCGTCAGCGTCACGTCAGCGTCCGCGCACCGGTGTCCGCGTGGCGTCAGCGACGTGGCCCACGGTGGTGACCGTCACAGCGAAGGACCTACGGGAGGCACTCAGATGGACGATGTGATCCGCGCGGAGGGACTGCGGAAACGGTTCGGGGACACGAAGGCCTTGGACGGAGTGGACATCGCGGCCCGCCGGGGGACGGTGCTCGGGGTCCTCGGACCGAACGGTGCGGGCAAGACCACCGCGGTGCGCGTGCTGGCGACGTTGCTGAAGCCGGACGCCGGACGCGCCGAGGTGGGCGGGTTCGACGTGGTCAAGGACGCGGTACGCGTCCGGGCGAAGATCGGGCTGACCGGGCAGTACGCGTCGGTGGACGAGGAGCTGACCGGCTTCGAGAACCTCGTGATGATCGCCCGGCTGCTGGACTTCGGCCGCGCCGAGGCGAAGGCGCGGGCGCGGCGGCTGCTCGACCGGTTCCGGCTCACCGACGCCGGCGGCCGCGCCGTGAAGACGTACTCCGGCGGGATGCGCCGGCGCCTGGACCTGGCGGCGAGCCTGATCAACCACCCGGAGATCATCTTCCTGGACGAGCCGACGACCGGCCTGGACCCGCGGGCGCGCAACGAGGTCTGGGACACGGTCCGGGAGGTCGTCGCCGAGGGGGCGACGGTGCTGCTGACCACGCAGTACCTGGAGGAGGCCGACGCGCTCGCCGACCGGATCGCGGTGTTCGACCAGGGGCGGGTCATCGCGGAGGGCACCTCCGACGATCTGAAGGGGCGGATCGGGCGGCGGACGCTGGTGGTCCGGGCGGCCGAGCCGTTCCGCGCGGCGCAGCTCGCCGCGATCGTGGCGGAGCTGACCGGGGAGCGTCCGGAGGTCCAGGAGGCCGCGGGTCTGGTCACGGCGCCCGTGCACGATCCGCGCGTGCTGTCGGTTCTGGTGCGGCGGCTGGACGAGGCGTCCATCGTGGCGTCCGAGCTGGCGTTGCGGATGCCGAGCCTCGACGAGGTGTTCCTCACGCTGACGGGCCACCACGCCGAAAAACCCACGCCCGAACTCGTTCCCGAGGGAGCCTGACATGACCGCCATCACCGTTGACAGCCGTCCGTCCGCCGGGGAACCGCCCGCGCGCATCAGCATGAGAAGGACGCTGCGGCACGGCCTGACGCTGGCGTGGCGCAACGTCTCCCAGTTGAAGCACTCGCCCGAGAAGCTGCTGGACACGACGCTGATGCCGATCGTGTTCCTGCTGCTGTTCCTGTACGTGTTCGGCGGCGCGGTGGCCGGCGACACGCATTCGTACCTGCAGCAGCTGCTTCCGGGTCTCGTCGCGCAGATGGCGATGTTCGCCACGATGGGGCTCGGGACGGCGCTGAACGAGGACATCCACAAGGGCGTGTTCGACCGGTTCCGGAGCCTGCCGATCGCTCGTTCGGCGCCGCTGCTCGGGACCGTCCTCGGCGACACGGTCCGGTTCATCACCGTGATGACGGTGCTCGTGGCCTTCGGGTCGGTCCTCGGTTTCCGGTTCCACACCGATCCGCTGTCGGTGATCGCGGCGTTCGCGCTGGCCTACGTCTTCTACCTGGCCGTCTGCTGGATCTCCGTGCTCGTGGGGCTGGTCGCGCCGACGCCGGAGACGGTGCAGGGGCTCGCGTTCATCTGGGTGATGCCCCTGACGTTCGGCAGCAGCATCCTCGTGCCGGACACGTCCACGATGCCGGGCTGGCTGGAGGCGTGGACGAAGGTCAACCCGATCACGCACCTGGCGGAGTCGGTGCGCGCGCTCACCGTCGGCGGCCCCGTCGGCAACCACGTCTGGTACACGCTCGCCTGGGCGGCGGGGATCGTCGTCGTCACGTTCCCGCTGGCCATGCGCATGTACTCGCGGAGGGCCTGACGTCCGGCCTCGCCTCCGAACGCGCGTCGCCCCGGGAGAGTCGGTCTCCGGGGCGACGCGCCTTTCCGGCGCCGAACGACCGCCCGGAGAGCGCATGCGCTCAGAGCAAGGTGACCAGTCCGTCCGCCTGGTCGAAGACGTCGTCCCGGGTGACCCGCCGCCCGCGCTCGTACGCGGCGGTGAACGCCTCCGCGCCGAGGACGCCGCGGACGAGCGACAGAGTCCGGCCGACGTCGTAGCTCCCCGCGTCGCTGTAGCCGCGCAGGTTGTGCGCCGTGCCCAGCAGCTCGGCGGCCCGCGCGTGCTTCCCACGCGCGGCGGCGTAGGCGGCGACGCCCTCGACGACGTCCGCCACGGTCGGGTTTCCCAGCAGCACGTCGTTCTGCAGATCGTTCAGCGCCTGGACGTGCCAGCGCTTCGCGGCCTCCAGGTCGCCGTCCTCCTCCGCGAGGCAGCCGAGGCGGCTGTGCGTCTTGCGGACGGCCTGCGCGAAGTCAGGACGGTGCCCGCGCGACTGGACCCACGCGCACGCGCGATCGGCATGAAGGCGCGCGGCCCCGCGGTCACCCTCCTGCAGGGCGAGCTCGCACAGCAGAAGAGACGAGGTCGCGGCTTCGGCGAACTCGCCGACCCGCTCGGCCTGCGCCATGGCTTTTTCGAGGTCGCTGTGGGCGCGCGCGATATCGCCCCGCCGGGCGCGCACCCGTGCGAGGTGGGCGAGCAGCGTGGCGCCCTGCTCGGGACTGACTCCGCCCGTGACGTAGCCGTACGCCTCCTCGCCGAGGCGGAGCGCCTCCGTCAGGTCGCCGCGCGCCACGGCGGCCTGCATCATGCCGCTCAGCGCGACGATCATTCCGAACCGGTCGCCCAGCTCGCGGAACCGCGCGTAGCCGTCGGCGGCCTGCTCGGCGGCGTCGTCGATCTGGCCGGTGTTGATGCCCATGTGCCCGAGGATGACGCGGACGACGGCCCGCACCCACGGGTCGGCGTGCTCCCGGATGCGGTGGAGGCTGCGCCGGATCCCCTCGACGTCGCCGCCGAACATGGCGGCCCCGGTCTCGGCGAGCGCGAGCACGGGATGCGCGGGCGACCCGGGGACGACGCTCAGGGTCCTCTTCACCGCCGCCTGCATCGACTCCCTCGTCGGCCCGGCCACATCGGTCAGCTCGGTCACGAGGGTGGCGAAGACGACGCACAGCGCGTACGCCTCCTCCAGGCCGGGAGGCGCGGCGCCGCCCGCCATGTCGCGGACGACGACCGTCCACCCACCCGACTCCCGCTCCATGTCGCGCAGGATCCAGAACCACACCAGCCCGGCCACGAGCCGCAGGGCCGACTCGACGTCGCCGGTCTCGGTGACGTGCCGGAACACGACGCTGAAGTTCTCGCGCTCGGCGGCCAGCCGGGCGGACCAGACCAGCTGGTCGTGGCGACGCAGCTCCGGCTCGGCCCGCTCGGCGAACTCGACCATGTAGGCGGCGTGCGCGTCGCGGACGCGGCGGGTCTCGCCGGCCTCCTCCAGCCGCTCCCCCGCGTAGACGCGGACGGTCTCCAGCAGCCGGTAGCGGACCTCGGCGTCGCCGTCGGCGATCACCAGTGACTTGTCGATGAGCGCGGCGATCACGTCGATGACGTCCCGCGGGTCGGGGGCGTCCGGAGCGTCGAGGCCGCACACGCGGACGGTGGCGTCCGGCGTGGCGCCGCCGGCGAACACCGAGAGGCGGCGCAGGACGGTGCGCTCCTCCTCGTCCAGCAGATCCCAGCTCCAGTCGACGACGGCGCGCAGGGTCCGGTGCCGGGGCAGGGCGGTGCGGCTGCCGCCGGTCAGCAGCCGGAACCGGTCGCCGAGGCGGGCCGCGACCTGTCCGGGGGTGAGGGAGCGCAGCCGGGCGGCGGCAAGCTCGATCGCGAGCGGGATCCCGTCGAGCTCGCGGCAGATCGCGACCACGTCGGCGACGCTGCCCGCGTCGACGGCGAAGCCGGGACGGACGGCGGCGGCGCGGTCGGCGAACAGGCGGACCGAGGCGTAGCCGAGGGCGTCGGCCGGGTCGGCGGCGTCCTCGGCCGGCAGCGGGAGGGACGGCACCGGGCACAGCGACTCGCCGGTGATGCCGAGCGGTTCGCGGCTGGTCGCGAGGACGCGGACGCCGTCGGCGTGCGCGACGACGTGGTCGACGAGCCGTGCGACGGCGTCGATGAGGTGCTCGCAGTTGTCGAGGACGAGCACGGTCCGCTTGGCGGCGAGAAAGTCGGTGAGCCGTTCGAGGGGCCGCACCGCCACGCGGGTTTCGGCGGGGCGGACGGTCTCGGGGACCGCGAGCGCCGACAGCACCGCGTGCACGACGTCGCCCGGGTCGCTGACCGGGGCGAGCGGGACGAACCACACGCCGTCCGGCATCTCGTCGACGAGCGCGGCGGCGCTCTCCCCCGCCAGCCGCGTCTTGCCGGCGCCGCCGGGGCCGGTGAGGGTGACCAGGCGGGTCTCGCGGAGCAGCTTGCCGACCCGCTGCGACTCCTCCTCCCGGCCGACGAAGCTGGTGAGCTGAGCGGGCAGGTTGGTGCGCGCGGGCCGCGGGGCGGCGGGCGCGGGCTCGGGCGGCGGGGCCGCCGCCTCGCGCCGGAGGATCGACAGGTGGACGGCGGCCAGCTCCGGGGACGGGTCGACGCCGAGCCGGTCGGCGAGGGCGCACCGCGTCTCCTCGTACACCTCCAGGGCGTCGGCCTGGCGTCCCGACGCGTAGAGGGCGCGCATCAACTGGCCGCGCAGCCGCTCGCGCAGCGGGTGCGCGGCGGCGAGGGGCTCCAGTTCGGCGACGGGCGGGACGGGGAGCCCGGCGGCGATCTCGGCGTCGACGCGGTCCTCCACGGCGGCGAGGCGCAGTTCCTCCAGCCGCGCGATGGTCGGGAAGGCGAAATCGCTGTCGGCGACGTCGGCGAGGGCGGGTCCGCGCCAGAGGGCGAGCGCCGTGCGCAGGCCCTCGGCCCGCGCGCGCGGGTCCTGCTCCGCGCGGGCGGCGGAGACGCCGCGCTCGAACGCGACCGCGTCGATCTCGGCGGGGTCGATCCCGAGCCGGTAGCCGGCCGGGCCGTGCTCGACGATGTCGCGCCCGGCGACGCCGCGCAGCCGGGACACGAGCGCCTGGAGCGCGTTCCCGCCGGGCGGGGCGCCCTCCCACAGGTCGTCGAGCAGCCGCTCGGCCGACACGGGACGGCCCGCCTCGGCCGCCAGCCGCACGAGGAGGGCCCGCAGCCTGCGGCCGGCGACCTCGACGGGCCGCGCCGCCCCGTCCCGCACGTCGAGCGGTCCCAGGATGCCGATGCGCACGATGGCCCCCTTCCCGGGTGCCATTGTCCCCGATGTGTGGATCCCGCGAGCCGGGTACGGATTCCCTATGCCCAGAGCACAGATCAAGGACGAGAAGAAGTACCAGGAGCTCCGCGACAAGGGCGAGAGCAAGGAGAAGGCGGCGCGGATCGCCAACGCGTCCGCGAACCAGGGCGAGAAGACGATCGGCCGCAAGGGCGGCAAGAGCCCCTCCTACGACGACTGGACGAAGGACGACCTCCTCAAGCGCGCCCGCGAGATCGGCGTCGAGGGCCGCTCCTCGATGACCAAGTCGGAGCTGGTCAAGGCGCTGCGCGACCACTAGAGACGCCCCGCCGAGGACGGCGAGCCGCGCACTCGTCCCCCCGAACGAAGGAGAGCCCATGAACGCGGTCGTCGACACCGCGCGCAAGCAGAAGGAGGAGTACGCGGCCGGGGAGGACCGGCCGCTCGGCTCGTACCTCGGCACGCTCGCCGTCTACGGCCTCACCACGGCGACGCTGGCGCTGCTCGGGCGCCGCCTCCGCGACCGCACCCCGGCGATCGGCCTCGCCGACCTGGCGCTGATGACGGTCACGACGCACAAGGCGTCCCGGCTGATCACCAAGGACCCGGTGACGAGCCCGCTGCGCGCCCCGTTCACCCGCTACTCGGGGACGGCCGGCCCGGCCGAGCTGTCCGAGGAGGTACGGGGCAAGGGGGTCCGGCACGCCGTGGGCGAGCTGATCACGTGCCCGTTCTGCACCGCCCAGTGGGTGGCGACGGCGTACGCGGCGGGGCTGGTGTTCGCCCCGGACGCGACCCGGCTCGCCGGGGCCACGATGACCGCGGTCGCCGGGTCGGACTGGCTGCAGCTCGCCTACGCGCGGCTCCAGAAGTCCGCCGAGGGCTGACGTCCCAACCGAAACGTTTGTCACAGATACGGGGGGTACGGCCAACCCATGGATCTGGCATTCCTCAAAACGCTCTACCAACGGCCGGGACCGTACGCGTCGGTGTACGCCGACCTCACCCGGACCACCGAGGACGCGTCCAAGGCCGCGGAGCTGCGGTGGCGGGCGCTGCGCTCGGAACTGGAGGCCCAGCACACGCCGGACGCCACGCTCCGGGCGATCGAGCAGACCGTCCAGGACGACATGACGCGGCGCCGCTCCGAAGGCATCGTGATCTTCGCGGCGGACGGCGAGGTCGTGCACAGCGACCGCCTCCCGGGCCCGCCCCGCGGCACGCGCGCCACCCTCGCCCCGCTCCCCGACGTCCTGCCCTACCTCGTCGAGCGCGGCGAGCGGTTCCCGCACCTGCTCGCGGTGGTCGACCGGCGCGGCGGCGTGATCGACTGCGTCACCGCCGACGGGAAGCGCGAGCGCATCGACGTGGACGGGGACGAGGACTACCCCATCCGCAAGGTCAAGGCGGGCGACTGGAACCAGTCCCGGTTCCAGCGCTCCTCGGAGAACGTCTGGAAGCTCAACGCCAAGAAGGTCGCCCACGAGATCGACCGGGCCGCGGAGCGCTGCGGCGCCGAGGCCGTCGTGATCGCCGGCGACACCCGCGCCCGGACGGCCGTCCTGGAGGAGGTCTCGGACCATGTCCTGGAGCACACCGTCGAGGCCGACAAGAACACCACGGTCGACGACCCGGACCTCGACGCCGAACTGCGCCGCCTCCTGCAGCTGAAGTCCACCGAGCGCATCATGACCGTGGCGGCGCGCTTCGACAGGGAACTCGCCAACGGGCAGCGCGCCGTCTCCGGACTGGACGCGACGACGGAGGCCGTGCGGCAGGCCCGCGTGGAGACGCTCCTGCTGGCGGACGAACCGGATTCGCAGGCCCGCTTGTGGGTGGGCCCCGATCCGTCCCAGGTCGCCACCACCGCCGAGGAACTGCGTGAGGAGTTCGGCGTCGCCGACCCCCGCGAGGTCCGCGCCGACGCCGCCCTGGTGCGAGCGGCCGCCGCGACGGACGGCGAACTCGTCGTCCTGCCCACGAACGGCCAGGCCCCCACTCTGCACGTGGGCGCCGTCCTGCGTTTCACGGCCTGAGAAACGAAAAGGAGTGGCGCCTTTGGCGACCACTCCTGAGTCGTTCGTGGAGCTATGGGGATTCGAACCCCAGACCTCCTCCATGCCATGGAGGCGCGCTACCAACTGCGCCATAGCCCCGCCGCCGCGTGGACGTTCATCCCGCGGCGCCCAGCCAGTGTATAGGACGGCCGGGGCTGGTCTCGAATCGTTTGGTCAGGTGCCGGCGTCGGGGCGGTCGTCGCTGAGGACGGGTTCGGGGAGGGTGCCGGCGTTGTGTTCGGCGAGGCGCCAGCCGCCGTTGCGCATCTCGGTGATGACGGACCAGCAGCAGTTGGACAGGCCGCCGAGGCGTTCCCAGGTCTCTTCGGGGAGGCCGAGGAGGTGGGACATGCCGAGGCGGAGGGCGGCGCCGTGGGAGGCGACGACGAGCTGGCCGGTGGGCTCCAGTTCGTCGAGGGCGCGTTCGAGCGCGGAGCCGACCCGTTTGGCGACCTGGGCGCTGGTCTCGCCGCCGGGCGGCTGCCAGGCGGCGTGCTCGGCGGGGTAGCGTTCGCGGATCTCGCGGGAGGTGAGGCCCTCCCAGGCGCCGCCGTCGCGTTCGATGAGGTCGCGGTCGTAGCCGACGGGCAGTCCGGTGACCTCGGCGAGGGCCTGGGCGGTGTCGGCGGCGCGGCGCAGCGGCGAGGAGAGCAGCGCGGTGGGGCGGAGGCCGGCGAGGAGCCGGGCGGCGCGCTGGGCCTGGGCGACGCCCGTCTCGTCGAGAGGGATGTCGGTCTTGCCCTGGAAGCGGCGTTCGACGTTCCAGGCGGTCTGGCCGTGTCTCCAGAGGACGAGGCGGCGTCTGCCCGGTTCGCGGGCGGGGCGGGCGTCACTCACTCGGGCTCCCGACGGCGCGGGCGCGCTGGGCCTGGTGGGCGGTGACGCTCTCCGGCAGGGCGATGAGAGGGCAGTCTTTCCAGAGCCGTTCGAGGGCGTAGAACATGCGGTCTTCTTCGTGCTGGATGTGCACGATGATGTCGGCGTAGTCCAGCAGGACCCAGCGGCCCTCGCGTTCGCCCTCGCGGCGGACGGGCTTGGCTTCGGCCTCCTCGCGCAGGCGCTTCTCGACCTCGTCCACGATGGCGCGGACCTGGCGGTCGTTGGGGGCCGAGCAGAGCAGGAACGCGTCGGTGATGACGAGCTGCTCGCTCACGTCGTAGGCAAGAATGTCGTCGGCCAGCTTGTCGCCCGCCGCCTCGGCGGCGATCCGGACGAGCTGCGCCGCCCTCTCGGATGCGGTCACGATGCGCTCGCGATCCTCCCTGTAGGGGTCGTCTCCGCTCCCACCTTCTCATGGGCGGCGGACGATCGACCTCTTTGTTGTTGTTCGACCGCAATGGCAGATGCGGCCCCGTTCCCCGTCCAGAATATGTGGCCGCGGCGCCCGTCAGGCGGCGGCGCGGTAGAGCCCCCGCTTGTTGATGTACTGGACGATCCCGTCCGGGACGAGGTACCAGATGGGTTCGCCGCTGCCGACGCGTTCGCGGCACTCGGTGGAGGAGATCGACAGGGCGGGCACCTCCATGAGGGAGACGCGCCCGTCGGGCAGCCCGGGGTCGGCGAGCCGGTGGCCGGGGCGGGTGACGCCGACGAAATGGGCGAGTTCGAAGAGCTCGTCGGTGTCGTGCCAGGTGAGCATCTTCTCCAGCGCGTCCGCGCCGGTGATGAAGAACAGGTCGGCGTCCGGGCCCTGGATCTCGCGCATGTCGCGGAGCGTGTCGACGGTGTAGGTGGCGCCGGGCCGGTCGATGTCGACGCGGCTGACGGAGAAGCGCGGGTTGGACGCGGTGGCGATCACGGCCATGAGGTAGCGGTCCTCCGCGGCGGCGACCTTGCTCCCCTCCTTGTGGGCCGACAGGCCGGTGGGCACGAACACGACCTCGTCCAGGGAGAAGAAGTGCGCGACCTCGCTGGCGGCCACCAGGTGCCCGTGGTGGATCGGGTCGAACGTGCCGCCCATGATCCCCATGCGCCGCTTTTGCGTCATAGCGACGACAATAGCCAGCCGGTCCGCGTCCGGAACCTCCGCCCCCGGCGGCTCAGGCCAGGCCGGGCAGCGGCGGGCCGCCGTCCTCCCAGGTCACGACGCGGACGGCCTTGCCCACCTCCACCCTCGGCACGGTCCCCTCGGGCAGGACCGCGACCTCGGCGGTGAGGCCGAGCGTCTCGTACAGGGCGTGGACGAGCGCGGCCCGCGGATCGCCGGAGAGGGCCTCGCAGGCGACGATGAGCCGCGCGGTGGGGCTGCGCCGGTCCACGACGAGCTGGTAGTGCGGCCGGACGAGCCCGGAGCCGAGCAGGACCCGCTCGACCTCGCTCGGGTACACGTTCACGCCCCGGACGACGATCATGTCGTCGGCGCGGCCGAGGATCTTGCTCATCCGCACCAGGGTCCGTCCGCAGGCGCACTCGCCGCGGGTGAGGGACGCGATGTCGCCCGTCCGGTACCGCAGCAGCGGCAGCGCCTGCTTGGTCGGGGTGGTGAACACGAGCTCGCCCGGAGCGCCGTCCTCGACGGGGACGCCGGTGGCGGGGTCGACGGCTTCCACGACGAAGTGGTCCTCGTTGACGTGCAGGCCGTCCTGCTCCAGGCACTCGGTGGCCACCCCGGGCCCGATGATCTCCGAGAGCCCGTAGACGTCCATCGCCTTGATCGGCAGGACGTCCTCGATGGCCGTGCGCAGCTCCTCCGACCACGGCTCGGCGCCGAAGAGCCCGGCCTTGAGCGACGTCGGCTCGACCCCGGCCTCGGCGACGGCCTCCCCCAGCCGCAGCGCGTACGCGGGGGTGCAGGTGAGGATGTCGGGACGGAGGTCGGCGAGCATGCGCACCTGCCGGTCGGTCATGCCGCCCGACATCGGCACCACGGTCGCGCCGAGCGCCACCGCGCCCTGGTGGATGCCGATCCCGCCGGTGAACAGCCCGTACCCGTAGGCGTTGTGGACGATGCTGCCCGGCGACGCCCCCGCGCACGACAGGGAGCGCGCGCACATCGCCGCCCACAGGTCGAGGTCGGCCCTGGTGTAGGCGACGAGCGTGGGGCGTCCCCGCGTCCCGCTGGACCCGTGCACGGCGGCGACCTGGTCGCGCGGCACGGCGAGCATCCCGAACGGGTAGTGGTCCCAGAGGTCCTGCTTGGTGGTGAACGGAAGGTCCCGCAGCCCCGCGAGCGTCACGTCGGCCCCGCGCCCGACCCCGGCCTCCCTGAGCCGCCGGCCCTGCACGCCGCCGGCGGCCAGGAGCCGGTCGACCAGCCCCCACACCCGGTGCCGCTGCAGCGCGGCGCGCTCGTCGAGGGACATCGCCTCGGCCTTCGGGTCGAACATGGCTGCCTCCCGGGCGCGGCCGGAGCCGGACGCGGCTCCCGCGGCGGGGAACCCTGCGGCAAAGTGGATCGTCGGAACTACCATGCCAGACATGACGGAGAACACACCGGATCGAGCACGTACGCGGTTCCCGGGGATCAGTTCCCGGGCCTACGAACACCCGGCGGACCGTTCGGCGCTCGTCGCGCTGCGCTCGCTCTCCGGGTTCGACGTCGTGCTGCGCAAGCTGTCGGGGCTGGTCAACGAGCGGTCGCTGCGGCTGATGTTCCTCGGCGGGACGGTGCGCGTCGGGGAGGACCAGTTCCGCCACATCTACGACATGGTCCGGGACGCCTCCTACATCCTGGACATGCCGGAGGTCCCCGAGCTCTACGTGCGGCAGGACCCGACGCCGAACGCGATGGCGCTCGGGTCCGACCACCCGTTCATCGTGCTGAACACCGGCCTGATCGACCTGCTGGACGAGGAGGAGCTGCGCTTCGTCGTCGGGCACGAGGTCGGGCACATCCTGTCCGGGCACGCGGTGTACCAGACGATGATGCAGATCCTGCTGCAGCTCGGGGCGCGGCTGGCGTGGCTGCCGCTCGGCAACGTCGGCATCGCGGCGATCATCATCGGGCTGCGGGAGTGGTTCCGGAAGGCGGAGCTGTCCTCGGACCGGGCCGGGCTGCTCGCCGGGCAGGACCTCGACGCGGCCAAGCGGGTGAACATGAAGCTCGCGGGCGGGACGCGGCTCGGCGAGATGAGCAGCGAGGCGTTCCTGCAGCAGGCGCGCGAGTACGACGCGGCCGGCGACGTGCGGGACGGGCTGCTGAAGTTCATGAACCTGCTCGGGCAGTCGCACCCGTTCGCGGTGATCCGGTTCGCCGAGATCGAGCAGTGGGCGCGCAGCGGCGAGTACGACCGCATCCTGGCCGGGGACTACGCCCGCCGGGAGGACGACGGCAACGCGTCGGTCCGCGACGGGATCAAGGAGGCCGCGCAGTCGTACCGCGAGTCGTGGGAGCGGACGGCCGACCCGTTCGTGGGCAAGGTCCGCGACATGGCCGACGCCGCGGCGGGGGCCGCCGGCGGGCTGTTCGACCGGTTCACCCGGCGCGACAACGGGCCCACGTCCGGCAACTGACCAGGCCGGGCCAGGGCCGCCGCGACACGGACGCGGCGGCCCTTCGCCGTTCTCAGAAGGGGGCGGGGACGAGGAGCTCGACGTTGCGGTCGGCGGCCTCGCCGCGGCGGTTCTCGTCGCGGTCCTGCCAGTCGTTGCCCGACAGTTCGCGGGACAGCGACGCCAGCCCGGCCGGGTCGGTGAGGCGGCCGCCGTAGGAGGCGGGCCCGGCGGAGTCGAGGACCGTCGCGAACACCGAGAGGGTGCCGTCGCCGTTGTCGGCCAGCTCGACGATGCGGCTCTGCTGCGGGAAGTCGATGTGCGCGGCCGTGTTGACCTCCCAGAAGCCCCCGCCGCCCTTGCGCGCGTGCGGGATGACCTGGTTGCGGTGCGTGTGCCCGTTCACCCACAGGACGACGTTCGGGTAGCGCAGCAGGAGCGCCTCGACCTCGTCGCCGAGGACGCGGTCGCCGCCGAGGGGGTTCTCCAGCGAGCCGATGGGGTGGTGGCTGAACAGGACGAACAGCCGGTCCTTCACCGCGCGCTTCACGACCGTGCCGTCCGGGGCGATGGAGCGGCTGCTGCCCGCCTTGAGCTGCGACTCCAGCCACGCGAGCTGCTTCCGGTCGAGCGAGCCCTCGGAGTAGCCGTTGGGGTTGACGGTGTCGAGGACGAGGCCGCGCACGACGCCCTTGTCGAAGGCGTAGTAGGCCGTTCCGTCGCGGAGGTTGGCGAGGGTGAAGCCGTGGCCGCGCAGGGACGCGGTGGTCTTGAAGTGCTCGGCGACGACCTCGGCGCGCGACAGCATGCGGCGGTCCGGGTCGGGGGTCACCGGGCGGAACAGGCCGCCCGCGCCGCCCTGCTCGCGGCTGAGGCGGACGAGTTCGGCGGCGTCGCCCCGGCTCATCATGCGGGCGAGGCGCTCGGCCTGGCCGGGGTCCGCCGGAGCGCCGATCTTGATGCCGCCGGTGGCGAGGCCGGAGACCAGCGGGTTGACCGGCAGGTTGCCCTGGACGAGCCCGTCGTGGTTGCCGAACGCGGCCAGCCACGGCGCGTCGAGCCCGGTCGCCTGGAACGGGCGGCGCGCGGCGTCGATCAGGCCGTGCACGCGCGGGAAGCCGTACCTGGTGGTCGGCAGGTCCGCCTGGGCGCCGGGCGGCGGGCCCTCGGGGTGCCAGAACGAGCGGTCGTAGGACGCCCAGTCCATGACGCCCTCGTAGCGGTTCGGGTCGCCGGAGTCGGGGCGGATGCGCCCGCCGTCCAGCAGGTCGATGATCCAGCGGAGCTCGTTGTACTGGACGTTGTCGGCGGCGTCGCCGGTGTTGATGGTGAAGGCGAGGCCGAGCCCGGTCGCCGGTCCGCGCCCGACCCGGTTCACCGCCCGCACCATGGCCTCGGCGACCTGCGTGGACAGGATCTCCTGCGGCCGGTAGGCGCCCTCGACCGGCAGGACGTCCAGGCCGTCCTTGAGCCGGTCGACGAACTCGACGCGGGCCGGGGACTGCGCGTCGACGATGTGGACGTCGGTGAGGTGGCCGAACGCCAGGACGCCGCGGCGCGTGGCGGCCCGCCGCGCGGAGGCGGCGCCGCCGAGGTCGCGGCGCAGCAGGTGCGGCTCGCCCGGACCGGTGGTCACCTTGCGGTACCCGCCGGCGCCCGCGGCGCCGAGCAGGTAGGTCCGGTCGAGGGTGGTGCCGGCGGTGGGACCGCGCAGCGCGGGCGCCGCGGCGGCGGGACGGGCGGGGAAGGCCGCCAGTCCGGTGGTGGCGATCCCCGCGCCGAGGGCGGCGTCCCGCAGGACGCGGCGGCGGCTGTACTGACGAGTCACAATCGTGAATCAGACCACACCCGCACACGTGACATCAATGGCAAAAATGTCACAAATCCGGAGCTCAGCCGCGCACGTGCCCTTCCCCGGTCACCACGTACTTGGTGGACGTCAGCTCCGGCAGCCCCATCGGGCCGCGGGCGTGCAGCTTCTGCGTCGAGATGCCGATCTCCGCGCCGAACCCGAACTCCTCGCCGTCGGTGAAGCGCGTCGAGGCGTTCACCATCACGGCCGCCGAGTCGACCAGCGCGACGAACCGCTTCGCGGCCGGCTGGGACGTCGTGACGATCGCCTCGGTGTGCCCCGAGCCGTACCGGCGGATGTGCGCGACGGCGTCGTCGAGGGAGTCGACCACGCGGGCGGCGATGTCGAGCGAGAGGTACTCGGCGTACCAGTCGTCCTCGGTCGCCTCCACGACGTTGGCGCCGAAGGAGCGGATCCGCTCGTCGCCGTGCACCGTGACACCGGCGCTCTCCAGCGCCTCCAGCGCGCGCGGGACGAACGTGTCGGCGATGTCGGCGTGCACGAGGAACGTCTCGGCGGCGTTGCACACCGAAGGACGCTGCGTCTTGGCGTTCAGGAGGATGTCCAGGGCCGTGTCGGCGTCGGCGGCGGCGTCCACGTACACCGCGCAGTTCCCGACGCCCGTCTCGATCACCGGGACGGTCGACTCCTCCACCACCGAGTTGATCAGCGACGCGCCGCCGCGCGGGATCAGCACGTCCACCAGGCCGCGCGCCCGCATCAGGTGCTTCACCGACTCGCGGGACGTCCCCGGGACGAGCTGCACCGCGTCCGGCGGGACCTCGGTGCCGGTGAGCGCGCCCTGCATCACCTCGACCAGCACCGTGTTGGAGTCGTACGCCGACGACGAGCCGCGCAGCATCGCCACGTTCCCGCTCTTGAGGCACAGCGCGGCGGCGTCCACGGTCACGTTCGGGCGGCCCTCGTAGATGATCCCGACGACGCCGAGCGGCACCCGCACCTGGCGCAGCTCCAGCCCGTTCGGCAGGACGTTCCCGCGGACCGTCTCCCCCACCGGGTCCGGCAGCGCGGCGACCTTCCGGACGGCGTCGGCGATCGCGGCGATCCGCTCCTCCGACAGGCTCAGCCGGTCGATCATGTACTCGGAGGTGCCGTTGCCGCGGGCCCGCGCGACGTCGGCCTCGTTCGCCTTGACGATCTCCGGGGCGGCGGTGACCAGGGCGTCCGCGATGCGGTTCAGCGCCGCGTCCTTCGCCGACCGCGGCAGCGGGGCCAGCCCGGCGGCGGCCTCCCTGGCGCGCCGTGCCACCCGCAGGAACTCCTCGCGCTCGTCGCTCATCAGCAGGCTCCCGTCATCGAAGTATCACCAGATGGTCGCGGTGGATTATCTCGCGTTCGTACTCGGCGCCCAGCTCACGGGCCAGCCAGCGCGTCGAGCGCCCCATCAGCTCGGGGATCTCGGACGCGTCGTAGTTCACCAGGCCGCGCGCGACGACCGTGCCGGCCGTGTCGCACAGGTCGACCGGGTCGCCCGCGGCGAAGTCGCCCTCGACGCCCGTCACCCCCGCCGGGAGCAGGGACTTGCGGCGCCGCACGACCGCCTCGATCGCGCCCGGGTCCAGCATGACCCGGCCCTGGCCCGTCGTCGCGTGCGCCAGCCACAGGTTGCGGGTCGACATCCGGCGGCCCTCGGCCGGGTGGAACAGCGTCCCGACCTGGTCGCCGGAAAGCGCGCGCGCCGCCGACGCGGCGTTGGTCAGCACGACGGGGATGCCCGCGATCCTCGCCGCCTCGACCTTGGTGACCATGCCGCCGGTGCCGACCCGCCCGGAGCCCCCGAGCTCGACGTCCCGGAGGTCGTCCGGGCCGCGCACCTCGTCGACGCGGCGGCTCCCGGGACGGCGCGGGTCGCCGGTGTAGAGGGCGTCCACGTCGGAGAGCAGGACCAGCGCGTCCGCGCGGATCAGGTGGGCGACCAGCGCGGCCAGCCGGTCGTTGTCGCCGAACCGGATCTCGTCGGTCGCGACGGTGTCGTTCTCGTTCACGATCGGCAGGACGCCCATGGCGAGCAGCTGCGCGAGGGTCCGCTGGGCGTTGCGGTGGTGCGAGCGGCGCATCATGTCGTCGGCGGTGAGCAGCACCTGCCCCACCGTCAGCGCGTAACGGGCGAACGAGGAGGTGTAGCGGGCGAACAGCAGGCCCTGCCCGACGCTCGCCGCCGCCTGCTGCGTCGCGAGGTCGGGCGGGCGGCGGGTCAGCCCGAGCGGGCCGAGCCCCGCCGCGATCGCGCCCGACGACACGAACACGATCTCGGTGCCCTCGCCGCGGCGCGCGGCGAGGACGTCGACCAGCGCGTCGACGCGGTTCACGTCGATCGTGCCCTGCGGCGTGGTCAGCGAGGACGATCCCGCCTTCACCACGATCCGCCGCGCCTTCGCGACCGCCTCACGCCCACTCATGACTCAGCTCCGCTCACGCCACTGCTCTCTACGGGAACGTCCCCACGTCCCCGGCTGTTAGCTCAGGACCAGCCGCTCAGGCGGCGGTCGGTGCCGCGCGGGCCCGTCGTGCCCTCGCCCGCCGCGACCTCCGGCTCCCAGTCGAAGACGATCGAGTCGTCCATGGTGCCGATCAGGACCGTGGCGCCGGCGCTGGCGCCCGCCTGGGCGAGCGCGTCCTCCACCCCGAGCCGGGCGAGGCGGTCGCCGAGGTAGCCCACGGCCTCCTCGTTGGCGAAGTCGGTCTGGCGCAGCCACCGGACCGGCTTCGTGCCGGTGATCAGGTAGGTGTTGTCGCCGAGGGTCCTGACCTCGAAGTCGGTGTCCCCGCCGACCGGCTCCGGCCGGATGACGATGCGGGTGGGCTCCGCCGCCGGCAGCGAGGCGCGGTACTCCGACACCATCGCCGCCATCGCGAACGACAGCTCCCGCAGCCCCTCGTGGGACGCCGCCGACACCTCGAACACCCGCAGGCCCCGGGCCTCGAACTCCGGCCGCACCATCTCGGCGAGGTCGCGGCCGTCGGGCACGTCCACCTTGTTCAGGACGACGATGCGGGGCCGGTCCGACAGCGGGCGGTCGCCCAGCACCCGGTCGTAGGCCTGGAGCTCGCGCTCGATGACCTCGAAGTCGCTGACCGGGTCGCGGCCCGGCTCCATCGTCGCGCAGTCGAGGACGTGCGCGAGGGTGGAGGAGCGCTCGATGTGGCGGAGGAAGTCGAGACCGAGGCCGCGGCCCTCGCTGGCGCCCTCGATGAGGCCCGGCACGTCCGCGACCGTGAACGTCGTGTCGCCCGCGCTCACCACCCCGAGATTCGGGATCAGCGTCGTGAACGGATAGTCGGCGATCTTCGGCTTGGCGGCCGACAGCGCGGCGATCAGCGACGACTTGCCCGCGCTCGGGAACCCGACGAGCGCGACGTCGGCGACGCTCTTCAGTTCCAGGACGACGTCGCGCTCCTCGCCCGGCTCGCCGAGCAGCGCGAACCCGGGCGCCTTGCGCTTCGCCGTCGCCAGCGCCGCGTTCCCGAGACCGCCGCTGCCGCCCTTGGCGATCACGAACCGGGTGCCCTCGCCGACCAGGTCCGCGAGGACGGTGTCGCCCGACTTCACCACGGTGCCGTCGGGGACGGACAGGATCACGTCGTCGCCGTCCGCGCCCGTCCGCAGGCTGCCCTGGCCGGGCCTGCCGTTGCCCGCCTTGCGGTGCGGGCGCCGGTGGTATTCGAGGAGGCTCGCGGCGTTCGAGTCGACGACGAGGACGACGTCGCCGCCGCGCCCGCCGTTGGCGCCGTCAGGGCCGCCGAGCGGCTTGAACTTCTCCCGGTGGATCGAGGCGCAGCCGTTGCCGCCGTTGCCCGCCGCGACGTGCAGCACCACCCGGTCGACGAACTGCGCGCCCGATCCCGCTCCAGCGGCCACGGTGACTCTCCTCAGGAAAACCTTGGTAAGAACGGCGAAGGGGCGGACCGGAAACGGTCCGCCCCTTCGAACAAAAAGTCGCTGCCCCCGGCGGACTATTCCGCCGGCGGGACGACGCTCACCGCGTTGCGACCGCGGTAGCGGCGGAACTGCACCGCGCCCGCGACCAGCGCGAACAGCGTGTCGTCACCGCCGCGGCCGACGCCCGGGCCGGGGTGGAAGTGGGTGCCGCGCTGGCGGACGATGATCTCGCCGGCGTTGACGACCTGGCCGCCGAAGCGCTTCACACCGAGGCGCTGGGCGTTGGAGTCGCGACCGTTGCGGCTGGACGATGCGCCCTTCTTGTGTGCCATGAGACCGCTCTCCCTTACTTCTTGCCGGCCTTGATACCGGTGATCTTGACCTCGGTGTACGGCTGACGGTGACCCATCCGCCGCTTGTACCCGGTCTTGTTCCGGTAGTGCATGATGTTGATCTTGGGGCCCTTGACCGCGCCGAGGATCTCGGCGGTCACCTCGTAGCGGGCGAGGTCGGCCGTGCGGCTCACGACGTCGTCGCCGTCCACGACCAGCAGGGGCTGGAGCGTGATGGTCGACCCGACGTCACCGGCCAGCTTGTCGACGGTCAGCACGTCGTCGACGGCGACCTTTTCCTGCCTGCCGCCTGCGCGGACAATCGCGTACACCGCGGAAACCCTTCGTCTGCGCGCGCTTCCGGAGTGAACCGGTCCCACGCGTGGCTTACCAGCCCCCGGACGGGGGCCTACCCCCGGCACCGGGCCGAGGGCGGCACACCAGGAGGACCCTGGCGCTCTCTGCTGTGCCCCACCGGATCGATGAGGTGAGCACCGAACGATCCCCGGACGGGGCTCGCGGTGCGGATTCGGGCGACGCGCCGATGACGCGCCGAAGGTCAAGGGTACCGGATGCCCTGGCCGGAACGCGAACGCGTGCGGCCAGGGCCCCGGTACCGCGTCAGTCCGAGGACTCGCCGCCGTCGGCGGCCTGCGCCGCGGTCGCGCGGGGGCGCCGGGCACGGCGCCGGCGGGCGGGCTCGGCGCCGTCCTGGTCGCCCGCGGGCGCGGACCCGTTGGACTCGCCGGCGGCCTCCACGGCGCCGTTCAGCTCGCCCGCGGGCTCGCCGGACGGCGCGCCGGAGGGCGGCTCGGCGCCGTTCGCGTCGACCGGCACCGGCTCGGCGGAGTCCAGCGTGCCCGGCGCGGTGCCGGCGGTCTCCTCGGCGGCCTCGGCGGCCTCCACGGCGGCCTGCGCCGGGGCCTCGTCGATCTCGGGCGGCGGACCGGCCGGGCGCTTGGCGGGCCGGGACCTCTTCGGCCGCGAACGGACCGGCTCGGGCGCGGCCTCCACGACCGGCGCCGTCTCGGCGGCCGGGCTCACGGGCTCGGCGGCGGGCTCCTCCGCGGGCTCCTTGGGCTTGGCCTCGTGCCGGGACAGCTTCTCCTCGACGGCCTTCTCGACCTCGCCCTTGCGCTTGCGGCGACGTCCGGACTCCTTGCCTGCCGCCTTCTCCGCCTTCGGCTCGACCGGCGTCAGGTGGACGTGGATGCCGCGGCCGTTGCAGGACTCGCAGGTCTCCGAGAACGCCTCCAGCAGCCCCTGGCCGACCCGCTTGCGGGTCATCTGCACCAGTCCGAGCGAGGTGACCTCGGCGACCTGGTGCTTGGTACGGTCCCGCGACAGGCACTCCACGAGGCGGCGCAGCACCAGGTCGCGGTTGCTCTCCAGCACCATGTCGATGAAGTCGACGACGATGATGCCGCCGATGTCGCGGAGCCGGAGCTGGCGGACGATCTCCTCGGCCGCCTCCAGGTTGTTGCGGGTGACGGTCTCCTCCAGGTTGCCGCCCTGCCCGGTGAACTTGCCGGTGTTGACGTCGATGACCGTCATCGCCTCGGTGCGGTCGATCACCAGGGAGCCGCCGGACGGCAGCCAGACCTTGCGGTCCATGGCCTTGGCGATCTGCTCGTCGATGCGGAACGCCGACAGGGCGTCCTGGTCGCCGGTCCAGCGCTCGACGCGGTCGGCGAGATGGGGGGCGACGTACTGGACGTAGTCGGAGACGGTGTCCCAGGCCTCGGCCCCGGACACCACCAGCTTGGTGAAGTCCTCGTTGAAGATGTCGCGGACGACCCGGATCGTCAGGTCGGGCTCGCCGTAGAGCAGGGACGGCGCGGAGGCCGTCTTGACCTTCTTCTGGATGCTCTCCCACTGGGCGGCCAGGCGCGAGACGTCGCGGGCGAGCTCCTCCTCGGTCGCCCCCTCCGCCGCGGTCCGCACGATCACGCCCGCCTGCTCCGGCATGACCTTCTTGAGGATCGACTTGAGGCGGGTGCGCTCCTTGTCGGGCAGCTTGCGGCTGATGCCGGTCATCGAGCCGTCCGGCACGTAGACCAGGTACCGGCCGGGGAGGGAGACCTGGCTGGTCAGCCGGGCGCCCTTGTGGCCGAGCGGGTCCTTGGTGACCTGGACGAGCACCGACTGGCCCGACTTCAGCGCCGACTCGATGCGGCGGGGCTGGCCCTCCAGCCCGGAGGCGTCCCAGTTGACCTCGCCCGCGTACAGCACGGCGTTGCGGCCCTTGCCGATGTCGACGAACGCCGCCTCCATCGACGGCAGGACGTTCTGGACCTTGCCGAGGTAGACGTTGCCGACGTACGACTGGTGCGTCGCGCGGTTGACGTAGTGCTCGACGAGCACGTCGTCCTCCAGGACGGCGATCTGGGTGCGCTCGCCCTCCTGCCGGACCACCATGACCCGCTCGACGGCCTCGCGGCGGGCCAGGAACTCCGCCTCGGTGATCACCGGCGGGCGGCGGCGGCCCTGCTCGCGGCCCTCGCGGCGGCGCTGCTTCTTGGCCTCCAGGCGGGTCGAGCCCCGCACGGACTGGACCTCGTCCTCGGCGGCGGCGCGCTCCTCGCGGGCCGTGCGGACGTGCACGACGGTGTTCGGCGGGTCGTCGGAGCCGCCGGACTCGCCGTCGACCCCGGACCGGCGCCTGCGGCGGCGACGGCGGCGGCTGGTGCCGCCCTCCCCGTCGTCCTCGTCGCCCTCGGCGGCGCCCTGCTCGGGCTCCTCGGCCTTGGGCTCCTTGGCCTGCTCCTTGTCCTTGGCCCTGGAAGCCTTGCCGCCCTTCGCCGCCTTGCCCTTGGCGGCCCTGGCGGGCTTGGCGAGCTGCTCTTCCCTGGGCTCCTCGGCCTCGGCCTCGCCCTCGGTCTCCTCGCCCTCGTCCTCGGCGCCCTCCTTGCCGCCCCGGCCGCGGCCGCGGCCGCCGCGGCGGCGGCGACGGCGGGACGGGCGGTCCTCGGAGTCGTCCTCGTCGGCGGGCCCGTGGTCCTGGTCCTCGTCCTCCTCGCCGGCGTCCTGCACGGCGGGCTCGGCCTCGGCGGCCTTCGGCCGGGCGGGCGCCTCGGCCTTGGGCTGCGGCGGCTGGAAGACGACCATCGGCGGCTGGAACGTCACGCCGGGGACGCCGACGCCGCTCGCGGGCTCAGTCTCCGACACCTGCTCGGGGCCCGGCACCTCCCCGGCGACCGGGACGGCCGGGACCTGCGGCACGGACGGGACCTCGGCGGCGGCCTTGGCGGGGCGGCGGCGGGTCCTGGTGCGGGGCGCCGGCGCCTCTTCGGCGGGCTGCTCGGCGGGCTCTTCGGCGGCCGGCTCGGCCGGGGCCTCGGGCGAGGTCTCGGCGCCGGTCATCGGGACGGGCTCGGCCGTCTCGGCGGAGGCCTTCGTGGTCTTTCGCGCGCGGGTCCGGGTCCGCTTCGGCGGCTCGGCCGGCTCCTGCGTCTCGGCGGGCGCCGCGGCCTCCCCGGCGGGCGCGGGCTTCTCGGCGGAGGCCGCCTCCGGCTGCGCGGCGGGGGTCGCGGCAGGGGTCTCCTCCACGTCGGGCGGCGGGCCCGCGGGCCGGCTCGCGCGGCGCGGACGCGACGTCACGCCCGTGCGCCCCTTCTTGGGGCTCGCGCTCTGCGCCCCCTCGGTCCCCTCGGTCCGCGCGGACTCGTCGTCAACGGTCCCGTCGGCGCCTTCGGCCGCGGCCGCATCGGCTTCGTTCTCAAGCATCCGGGCAATCTCCCGTCAGGCTCCCGGGCGCGTCCGCCCGTCCCGCCGGAGGCGGAACGATGCGGTGCGCCGCACGAGAGCACCTCGTCAGTCGGTGCCGTCACCGCCGGACGGTGGTCCGGCCATGACGACGAAGTCGTCGGGGGTGCGCCTTCCGTACCCTGCGGGGCCGGTTCCGTGCCTCCACGGCTTCGGTCCCACGGTCAGGCGCTGACGGCATCCACGCTCGCGGCGTCCCCGGACCGCGGCCGCTCAAGGCCGCGGGCCGTCCCGGCGTCGTCGCCGGGCGGTAGGCCGGTCTCCCGGTCGGGATCCAGGGGATCCGCGAGGCCACCGGTTTCCGCGTCGAGGGGCCCCTGCGCCAGCCTGGTCACCAGCGGCGGTGACGGCGGCGCGAGGTCGGCGACCTGGCGCAGTCCGGTGAGGATGTCGTCGGGTCGAACGGCGGGTGTGGAATGCCGAACAACCATTCGAAGTATCGCACAAGGGGCATCCGCCGTCTCGGCGGCACGCCGGTCCAGCTCGCAGGCGGACACGGCGGCGCGCACGTCGAAACGGCGCCGTCCCTTCTTCGTGAGGCGTTCCACCTCGATGTTCTCGGCGGCCATGAAGGCGGCCACGGCCGCGGCGGCGTCGCCTTCGGCGACACCGTCCAGCCGGATCCGCCATTCGGACGCCTCGAGCCGATCGGTGAACGCGCCCGGCTTCACCGGGGCGTCGCCGTGGCCCGCCCTTACCGGCACGACGTCCAGGACGTCGAGTCCGGGAGGCAGGGCCGCGTCGAGATCGGCTCGCACCCGCGCAGGGTCGCGGGTCTCGGTGAGCCCGAGTTCGAGGTATTCGGCCTCACTGGCCACCCCTGTCGCCGCCGCACCCGCATACGAGATCTTCGGGTGGGGGGTGAATCCGGCGCTGAACGCGACGGGGATCCCGGCGCGCCGCACGGCGCGTTCCACGGCCCGGGAAATGTCGCGATGGCTCGTGAACCGCAGCCTGCCCCGCTTGGCGTAGCGGACGCGCAGGCGCTGGGTCACGGGGGCCGGTGCCGGACCCTCCGGCATGGGTGCCAGGGTTCTGGTCCTTCCTACTCGTGTCGAGTCGAAATACAGGTCTCCCTATAGAGTACGGGGCCCGCGACCCGGTTCGGCCAGGCACCGCCCCCGTAAGCCCGGAACCCCTGCAGCTCAAGGGACGACGCGGTCGAATCCCGTCAGACCACGTTCAGCGGGAGCAACTTCCGGCCGGTCGGGCCGATCTGGATCTCGGTGCCCATCGTGGGGCAGACGCCGCAGTCGTAGCACGGCGTCCAGCGGCAGTCCTCGACCTCGGTCTCGTCGACGGCGTCCTGCCAGTCCTGCCAGAGCCACTCGCGGTCGAGCCCCGCGTCGAGGTGGTCCCAGGGCAGCACCTCGACCTCGTCGCGCTCCCGGACGGTGTACCAGGCGAGGTCGACGGGCTCCCCGGCCAGGGCCTTCTCGGCGCAGGCCGTCCAGCGCTCGTAGGAGAAGTGCTCGCTCCACCCGTCGAAGCGGCCGCCGTCCTCCCAGACGGCGCGGATGACCTTGCCGACGCGCCGGTCGCCCCGCGACAGCAGGCCCTCGACGATCGACGGCTGGCCGTCGTGGTAGCGCAGGCCGATGGCGCGCCCGTACTCCTTGTCGCCGCGCAGGGCGTCCTTGAGGGCGCGCAGGCGGCGGTCGACGGTCTCGTGGTCGCACTGCGCCGCCCACTGGAAGGGGGTGTGCGGCTTCGGCACGAACCCGCCGATGGACACGGTGCAGCGGATGTCCCTGCGGCCCGTCGCGTCGCGGCCGGCCTGGATGACCCGCCTGGCCATGTCGGCGATGGCGAGGACGTCCTTGTCCTCCTCGGTGGGCAGGCCGCACATGAAGTACAGCTTGACCTGCCGCCAGCCGTTCTCGTAGGCGGTGGTGACGGTGCGGATCAGGTCGTCCTCGCTGACCATCTTGTTGATCACCTTGCGCATCCGCTCGGAGCCGCCCTCCGGCGCGAACGTCAGGCCGGAGCGCCGGCCGCCGCGGGAGAACTCGTTGGCGAGCGTGATGTTGAAGGCGTCGACCCGCGTGGACGGCAGCGACAGCGAGGTGTTGGTGCCCTCGTAGCGGTCGGCGAGGCCCTTGGCGACCTCGCCGATCTCGCTGTGGTCGGCGCTGGACAGGCTGAGCAGCCCGACCTCCTGGAAGCCGGACTCCTTGAGCCCCTGCTCCACCATGTCGCCGATCGTGGTGATCGACCGCTCCCGCACCGGGCGGGTGATCATTCCGGCCTGGCAGAACCGGCAGCCGCGGGTGCAGCCGCGGAAGATCTCCACGCTGAACCGCTCGTGCACGGTCTCGGCGAGCGGTACCAGCGGCTTCTTCGGGTACGGCCACTGGTCGAGGTCCATGACGGTGTGCTTCTCGATCCGCCACGGCACGCCCGGACGGTTCGGCGCGACCCGCTGGATGCGGCCGTCGGGCAGGTAGGTCACGTCGTAGAAGCGCGGGACGTACACGCCGCCGGACGCGGCGAGGCGCAGCAGCAGCCCGTCCCGTCCGCCGGGCTCGCCCTCGGCCTTCCACTCGCGGACGACCTCGGTGATGGCGAGCGCGATCTCCTCGCCGTCGCCGAGGACGGCGGCGTCGACGAAGTCGGCGATCGGCTCGGGGTTGAACGCGGCGTGCCCGCCGGCGATCACGATCGGGTGGTCGCCGGTGCGGTCGGCGGCCTCCAGCGGGATGCCCGCGAGGTCGAGCGCCGTCAGCAGGTTGGTGTAGCCGAGTTCGGTGGAGAACGACACGCCGAACACGTCGAAGGCGGCGACCGGCCGGTGCGCGTCGACGGTGAACTGCGGGATGCCGTGCTCCCGCATGACGGCCTCCATGTCGGGCCACACCGAGTACGTCCGCTCGGCGAGCACGCCGTCGCGCTCGTTGAGGATCTCGTAGAGGATCTGGACGCCCTGGTTGGGGAGCCCCACCTCGTAGGCGTCCGGGTACATCAGCGCCCATCGGACGGTGGCCTCGTCCCAGTCCTTGAGCTGGGAGTTCAGCTCGCCGCCAACGTACTGAATCGGCTTCTGCACGCTCGGGAGCAGCGGCTCCAGGCGCGGGAAGAGCGACTCGACCGGCATGACGGAACCCTCCGTGCAGGGGACGTGGGATGAACGTCCAGCCTACGCGGTCGCCGGTCGCTAATCGAACGGGCGGCGGCGCACGTGGACGGCCTGCAGCAGGCCGAAGGCGATCATGTTCGCGAAGGTCGCCGACCCGCCGTAGGACACGAACGGCAGCGGCAGCCCGGTGATCGGCATGATCCCGATCGTCATCCCGACGTTCTCGAACGTCTGGAACCCCAGCCAGCACACGACCCCGGTGGCGACGAGCGTCCCGAACAGGTCGGCGGCCTGGGTGGCGATGCGCAGCCCGCGCCACAGCACCACGCCGAGCAGGGCGATGATCACGGCCGCGCCGACGAAGCCGAGCTCCTCCCCCGCCACCGTGAAGATGAAGTCGGTCTGCTGCTCCGGGACGAAGTGGCCGCCCGTCTGCTCGCCGTGGAACAGGCCCTTGCCGAACGCCCCGCCCGACCCGATCGCGATGCGGGCCTGCTGGGCGTTGTAGCCGGCGCCGCGCGGGTCGGCCTCGGGGTTCAGGAACGCGGTGAACCGGGCGATCTGGTAGGCCTTCAGCAGCCCGAAGAAGTACACGGCGGCGCCCGCGGCGACGCCCCCGCCGACCAGCCCGACGAGCCAGCGCTTCTGGGCTCCGGAGATCGCCAGCATGCCGAGCACGACCGCGATGAACACCAGCGTGGTGCCGAGGTCGGGCTGCAGCATGATCAGCACGCCGGGCACCCCGGCGAGCACGAGCGCGAGCAGCACGTCCCGCCGGCCGGGGCCGATCTCCCCGTCGCGCGGCTCTCCGAGGATCATCGCCAGCAGCACCACGAGCCCGACCTTGGCGAACTCCGACGGCTGCACCTGGAACCCGCCGCCGACCACGATCCACGAGTGCGAGCCGTTGATCGTCGAGCCGAGCGGGGTCAGCACGGCCAGCAGCCCCACGCACGCGAGCCCGTACAGGATGGGGACGTAAGCGCGCAGGAGCCGGTAGTCGAGGACGGTGACCAGGCCGCCGAGCAGGAAGCCGATGATCAGGTTCAGGATGTGCCGCTTGAGGAAGCCCTCGGGGTCCTTGCCCTGCTCGGTCAGCAGGTGGAAGGTGGCCGAGCGCACCAGCAGCGCGCCCACCGCCGACAGCGCCAGCACGGCCAGCAGCATCGGCAGGTCGAGCCGGCGCAGACCGGCGAGCCGGCTGGTCCACGACCGGTGCGCGGCGTAGGCGTCGACGCTGCCGACCCCGGAGTCGGTGATCATGGCGCGGTCCCCTCGACGGGCATCCGCGGCAGCTCGGACGGGAGCCTCCCGTCCTGGAGGATGGCCTTGCGGTCCTTCGTCCCGTACATGGCCTCCCAGATCTCCCGGACGGCCGGCGCGGACGTCTGCGCGCCCTGCCCGCCCTGGGAGACCATCGCGACCACCGCGAAGCGCGGCTTGTCCACCGGGCCGAACGAGGCGAACCAGGACGTGTCCTGCTTGCCGTAGACCTCCGCGGTACCGGTCTTGCCGCCGACGTCGACGCGCTTGAAGTCGAAGCCGGTGAACGCCCCGGACGCCGTGCCGCTCTTCGTCACCTCCGCGAGCGACTGGCGGATGTACTTGAGCACCTTGCCGTCGACGGGCAGCCGGCGCGGCGGCGGCGCGTCGATCCGGCGGACGATCGAGCCGTCGGGGCGCACGACCGCGACCCCGAGGCGCGGGGTCAGCAACTTGCCGCCGTTCGCCATGGCCGCGTACGCGCGGACGAGCTGCAGCGGCGTCACCAGGACGTCGCCCTGCCCGACCGAGAAGTTCGCCGCGTCACCGGGCCGCCAGACGTAGCCCTCGGTGCAGTTCTCCGTAGCGACGGCCTTCAGGTAGGCGGCGCGAGCCGGGTCGGTCTTGGCGACCTCCGGGTAACCAGTCTTGGCGCCCTTGCAGTTGGCGGCCTTGGTGGCGTCCCAGAAGGACTTCTTCCACCCGCGGTCCGGGATGCGGCCCTCGCTCTCGCTGGGCAGGTCGACGCCGGTGCGCGACCCGAACCCGTAGTCACGGGCCATCTTCACCATCGGGTCCGAGGGGTTCTTCTTCGGCTTCATCCCGCCGTCGCGCTGCCACTCCTGGTAGGCGAACCGGTAGAAGATCGTGTCGCAGGACTTGACGAGCGCCGTGTGCAGCGACATCGCCCCGAGCTCCTCGCCCTCGAAGTTGCGGAACGCGCGGTTGCCGACGTTGTAGGAGCCGGGGCAGTCGTAGGTGCCGGTCAGGCTGTTGCCGTCCTTCACCGCGGCGGCCACCGAGGAGATCTTGAAGGTGGAGCCGGGCGCGAACTGCCCCTGGGTGACCCGGGAGATCAGCGGCTCGCCCTGCTTCTTGCCGAGGAGCGCGTCGTACTCGTCCTGGGAGATGCCGCCGGTCCAGATGCCGGGGTCGTAGGTCGGGTAGCTCGCCATCGCGATCATCCGGCCGGTGCGCACGTCCATCACGACCGCGGCGCCGGCGTCGGCGGGGCGGCCCTGCTTGCGGGCGTCGTCGATCGCGTTCTTGAGCGCCTTCTCCGCCGCGCCCTGCACGCCGGCGTCGATGCTGGTGACGAGGTTGCCGCCGGCCGTCGGGGGCTGCTCCTGCGCGGTACCGGTGACGCGGCCCTGGCTGTCGACCAGGACCTTGCGGAACCCGGGCTCGCCGCTGAGCGCCGAGTCGTACTGCGCTTCGAGGCCGTCGCGCCCGACGAGGTCGACGCCGCTGTAACCGGTGACCTTGAGGCCCTTGCGCTTGTCGAGCTCCTCCTGCGTGACGGGCTGGAGGTAGCCGAGCAGCTGCGCGGGGCGCGCGCCCTCCGGCTGCGGGTAGTCGCGGACGGCCTGGACCTGCGCGGTGATGCCGGGGAAGTCCTCCTGCCGCTCCATGATCTGCAGGGCGCGCTTGGGGTCGACGTGGTCCTCGACGGGGATCGGCTGGTAGGGGGAGCCCGGCCAGCACGGCCGCTTGATGCCGGGCCCGCACAGCCGGATCCGCTTGGCCATCTCCTCCTGGGACGTCCCGAGCACGGCGGCGAGCCGCTTCAGGATGGTCTGGCCGCCGTCCTTCTGCCGCGACAGCGTGGTGCGGTCGACCGACACGACGAGGGCGCTGCGGTTGCGCACGAGCGGCCTGCCGCGGTCGTCCAGGATCATGCCGCGGGTGGCGGGGACGACGATGTCGCGGGTGCGGTTCTCCGCGGCGACCGCCCGGTAGTGCGCGCCCTCCAGGACCTGGAGCGCCCACATCCGCCCGATCAGGACGAGCAGCAGCGCGGCGACGAGCACGTACAGGACGACGAGGCGGAAGTGGGTCCTCGGGTTCACAGGGTCCCGCTCCGCCCCGACATCGCGCGGTAGCGGGCGGCGGGCACGGCCAGGCGGTCGCCGCGGGCGCGCTCCCCGCGTTCGTAACGGCGGGTGACGCGCAGCACCGCCCACACCACGAACGGGCTCGCGATGACGTCGTACAGCACCTGCAGCGGCACCATGCTGGACACGGTCGCCCACTCGGCGCGCGGGTCGCCGAGGATCATGCCGGTGCCCGCGTACACCACGGTCCCGGCGAGCGCGCCGGCGGCGACGGCGAGGAACGGCACCGCGGACTGGCGGTCCATCTCGGCGGACGCGACGCCGCACAGGTACCCGATGAGGCAGTAGACGAGCGCGTACCGGCCGAGGGTGTGGTCGGCGGGCGGGATGATGTCGGCGGCGAGGCCCGCGAGGAACCCGGCCACCATCCCGGTCATGGAGCCCGCGACGAGCGCGAGCGCGACGACGGCGAGCAGCACCAGGTCGGGCTGGACGCCGCCGGGCAGCGGCAGCCGGTTCGCCACCGACACCTGCAGGATCAGCGTCACGACGATCACCACGGCGGTCACCGCGGCGCGGCCGGCCGGCGACGCCTCGGGTGGGTTCAGCACGTCAGTCCCCCCGGGTCGGATTCGTGGACGGGCTCTTGGAGTGGCGCGGCTTCGCCTTCGGGCTCTTGCTCGCCGACGGCGTCGCGGTCGGCGTCGGGGTCGGGGGCGGCGGGGGCTTGGGCGGCAGCACCGCGTCCCGCGGGTCGGTCTTCGGCGGGGCGACCACGACGGCGACGACGTCCAGGCTGGTGAACCGCACGAACGGCCGGACGTAGGCGGTGCGGGTCAGCCCGCTGGTGGAGCGCTCGATCCGCTCGACCACGCCGATCGGGACGCCCGGGACGTACGGCTTCTGCCCCTGCGACCCGAGCGTGACGATCCGCTGGCCGACCCGGATCGGGGCGGCGGCGTCGAGCAGCTGGAACCGCAGCGGCGTCGCGCCGCCCCGGCCGAGCCCGCGGCGGCCCCGCCCCTGGGTGATGCCGATCTCCTTGGACTCCTCCAGCCGGGAGCCGATGGAGGATGTCTGGTCGGTGGCGAGCAGGACGGTGGCGGTCGCGGGCCCGACGCGGGTGACGCGGCCGACGAGGCCGTCGGCGCTCATCACGGTCATGTCGGGCCGGATGCCGCTGCGGCTGCCGACGTCGATGGTGACGGTGTCCTCGAAGCCCTGCCCCGCCGAGATCACCTGCGCGGCATGGATCTTGTAGCCGCCCATTCCCGCGGTGCCGAGCAGCCTGCGCAGCTGCGCGGACCGGTCCTGGTCGAGGCGGCTGGAGCGCAGCTGCTCGCGCAGCCGCTGGTTCTGCCGCACGAGCCGGTCGGCCCGGCGCCGCTCGCCGGGCGCGTCGGTGATGGCGTCGAAGGTGTTGCCGACCGGCCGGACGACGGACGCCGACGCCCGCTCCACGGGGCCGAACACCGTCGCGCCGAGGCCGCGCAGGCCGCTCAGCGGCGAGTCCTGCCCGCCGCGGTAGTCAATGGTGATCATCGCGAGCGCCACGACCAGCAACGCGCCGAGGACCACGCGGGTGCGCCGGGTGTCCTTCACGCACCGACCTCCCGTTCCCTGGTCCGCCGGGAGCCCAGTGCCTCACGAGGGGGGACGCCCCCGCGTCCCCCTCGGCGGACTATGTCCGAATCGGCTCGCCCGGGGAACGCCCCCTGGCGTCCCCTGGCCGGCCATGTCCGAATCAGTGCCGCGGCTCCGGCACGAGCACCTGCCTGAGCGACTCGAAGTCCTCGACGCACTTGCCCGTGCCGAGCACCACCGAGTCGAGCGGGTTGTCCACCAGATGGATGGGCATCCCGGTCTCCTCGCGGAGCCGTTCGTCGAGGTTCTTCAGAAGAGCGCCGCCGCCGGTGAGCGCGATGCCGCGGTCCATGATGTCGCCGGAGAGCTCGGGCGGGCACTTGTCGAGGGTGGTCTTCACCGCGTCCACCACGGCGTTGACCGGTTCCTCGATCGCCCGCCTGACCTCCTCGGCGGAGATCACGACGGTCTTCGGCAGCCCGCTGACGAGGTCGCGGCCCCGGATCTCGGCGTGCGGCTCGTCGTCGCCGCCGGGATAGGCCGACCCGATCGCCATCTTGATCTCCTCCGCGGTGCGTTCCCCGAGCATCAGGGAGTACTCCTTCTTGGAGAAAGAGATCACGGCCTGGTCGAGCTCGTCGCCGCCGACGCGCACCGACTGGCTGGTGACGATCCCGCCGAGCGAGATGATCGCGACCTCGGTGGTGCCGCCGCCGATGTCGACGACCATGTTGCCGGTCGGCTCGTAGACGGGGAGCCCGGCGCCGATCGCGGCGGCCATCGGCTCCTCGATGATGTAGACGCGGCGGGCGCCGGCCTGGTAGCCGGCCTCCTTCACCGCGCGCTGCTCCACCCCGGTGATCCCGCTCGGCACGGCCACGACGATCCGCGGCTTGGCGAAGTGCCGGCGCTTGTGCACCTTCTGGATGAAGTAGCGCAGCATCCGTTCGGTGACGTCGAAGTCGGCGATGACGCCGTCCTTCAGCGGACGGACCGCGACGATGTTGCCCGGTGTGCGGCCGATCATCCGCTTCGCCTCGATGCCCACCGCGACGATCTTCCCGGTATTGGTATTGATCGCGACCACGGAGGGTTCGTTCAGGACGATGCCACGCCCGCGCACGTACACCAGGGTGTTGGCGGTACCGAGATCGACCGCCATGTCACGGCCAAGAAACGACAGCTTGTTACCCATGAAGAAAGGGAGCCCTTCATGATTGACGGGCGTGTATAGCGGCGCGTCCATCGTAACGTGCGCGTACCTCCGCGGGCAGTCACCCCCGCGCCGCGCGTCGCGAAAAAAACGCGTCCTGACCAGCCCGGTTTTCCATAAAGAGAACCCGGCGGACTGACCCGGCGGCCGGTCGGCCAAAGACGCGCGGCGCCCACGGCAGACCCGGCGCCACCGGGTATCCGAGGATCTTAGGGGGTCTTCCCCGGCCCGACACAGCCCCACGCCGCAACACGGTTCGATTCGTCTGGAAGCACCGCTCGCGCGGTGGCAGAAAAGCCGAACCCCGGGCCGTGGATCTACCGGCGCATGAAGGCGCCCGAGATGCCGCGGGGCCAGCCCTTACTCGCCCACAAGCCGATTCTGGGACGAGCGACGACCGGCCCCCTCCGACCGCTTTTCGGATGAGGAACATCCAAGCCCGCTTCAACCCACCCTCAGCGGAGGGCAGGGCCGTAGCCCGTACTCCAACCTGGAGCGGACCCTCCGCGCCCAGCGCTCTTGGACGTGCACGTCGTGACGCTCTCGGAGTCGACCTGAGCGGGGCGCGGGTCGGGCGGCCGGAAGGCGCTCTGGGCGCCTGGAGGTCGCCCGACCCGCCGAGCCGGGCGACCGGAGCGCCACGACGACAACCCGCACGGGCACGGAAACCGGCACCGTGGCGTGAGGATTGCCCGGCTCGCAACGGGGGTTCCAGGGGGTCGCCCCCCTGGGCCAGCACAGCTAGCGCACCGCTACACCTCGGGGAAGAAGAGCTTGATCTCGCGCGCGGCGGAGTCGGGAGAGTCGGAGCCGTGGACGATGTTCTCGCCGATCTCCAGGGCGAAGTCGCCGCGGATGGTGCCGGGGGTGGCGCTGACCGGGTCGGTGGCGCCGGCGAGCGAGCGGAACGCCTCGATGGCGCGCGGGCCCTCCACGACCATGGCGACGAGGGGGCCGCCGGTGATGAAGTCGACCAGTTCGCCGAAGAACGGCTTGCTGCTGTGCTCCTCGTAGTGCGCCTCGGCGGTCTCGCGGGCGAGGGTGCGCAGTTCCAGCGCGACGAGCTTCAGGCCCTTGCGCTCGATCCGGGAGATGACCTCGCCGACGACGCCGCGGCGAACGCCGTCGGGCTTGACCAGGACAAGAGTGCGCTCGGACACGACAGTTTCTCCTAGAGGATTTCGGATTCGGTAAGCGCGCGAATCCTACCCGGCCCCGGGGTCCGCGGCGGCATTCCCGGGGGGCCGTGCGGCGCGGGGACGCGGTGCCGCGGCGTGTCGGGCGCACAGGCGGGCGGTGGCTCCGGCGAGCAGGACGGCGGCCACCCCGGCGACGACCAGCCAGATGCGGTAGCCCTCCAGGAGCGCGTGCACATGCTGGGCGCCGGTGAGCGGACGGATCCGCTCCAGCCGCCCGGCCTGCAGCGACAGGACGAGCAGCTGCCCGGCCAGCACCGCGGGGAAGCACAGCGACAGCCCGAACAGCGCGGCGCCGATCTTCGCGTCGCGGAGCGAGGCGGCGAGGGCGAGCCCCGCGCCGGCGCCGAGGGGGACGAGGGGGGCGAGCAACGCCCAGCGGCCGAGGGCGCCGCCCGCGAGGCCGAGCGGCACGGCGGCGATCATGAGGAAGTGGCCGGCGCGGAGGGCGCCGCGCGTTCCGGCGCGGGTGGCCGCGAGCGCCGCCGCGAGGGCGGCTGCGCCGGCAAGTCGACCACGATGAAGATGCTGACCGCGCAGGCGGTCGCCGACAAGGGCACGATCCGCGTGCTCGGCTTCGACGTGC